>DATLVJ010000199.1:0-2888 GCA_035577585.1 Candidatus Limnocylindrales bacterium | reverse complement strand
AAGTTGCCGGTCTATTTTTCCTTCGACTCCTTCGCCGGCGCGGTTCATCGTGACGACCAGTTCCTCGACACTCCCAATTTTGTCGCGCGCACCGAATTCTCCCCCAAGGTCACCATCCCTCTCCATTTCCGCGATCTCTTCGGCCTCACCGCTTCGGCCGCCTTTCGCACCACCTATTACGGCGATTCGCTCAACGCCCAGTCCATCCTTACCGGCGAATCCATCACCCGCAACACTGGCGAATTCGCCCTGGAATTTCGCCCCGCCACCCTCGAACGCTTCTTCGACCGGCCGCTGACCCGCCACCGCTACAAACACACCATCGAGCCTCTCGCCACCTATCGGTACGTCACCGGCGTCCACAACTTCTCCGACTTCGTTCGGTTTGACAGCAACTCCACCCTCACCAATACCAACGAAATCGAATACGGCGTCGTTCAGCATCTCTACGTAAAATCCGGCGACGACCAGCCGGTTGACTTCCTCTCATGGCGCCTCGTCCAAAAGCATTACTTTGATCCCAATTTCGGCGCCGCCCTCGTTCCCGGACAGCGCAACGTCTTCGAAGCCCTCGATTCCATCACCGCATTTGCTTTTGCCTCCAGCCCGCGCCACTGGTCGCCCGTCGTCAGCGACATCAAGCTCACTCCCGGCGGTCCCTACGATGCCGAACAGATCCTTGAGTACGACACGCAACTCCACAAACTCACCACCATCGGCACGCTCCTGAAACTCAAACCCTACAGGGAATACTTTTTCACTGTCGCTCACTTCCGCCTTCAGGGCGATCCCGTCGTCCAACCGCTCACCCAGCAGATTCGCGTCATGATGGGCTACGGCACTTTCACCAGCAAGGGCTTCAACGCCTCCACCGGCCTCAGTTACGACATCAACAGCGGCACTTTGCAGAACCAGTTTGTGCAAGCCGGCTACAACGGCGGCTGCTGCGGCCTCGCCGTCGAATACCGCCGCATCAACCTCGGCACCGTCCGCAACGAAAACCAGTTTCGCGTCTCGCTCATCCTCGCCAATCTCGGCACTTTCGGAAATCTCCGCCGCCAGGAACGGATCTACTGATGCCCCTCGATGCGTCTCTCGCCTTCGCCTCCATTCCCGAAATCGGCAAACTCTATCGCCGTCGCAAACTTTCTCCTGTCGAACTCACCCAGTCTCTTCTGGAAAGCATCGCCCGCCTGAATCCTCGCCTCAACGCCTATCTCGCCCTCGATTCCGAAATGGCCCTGAAGGACGCGGCCGCCGCGGAATCCGCCCTTTGTGCCAAATCGCGCCGCAAATCCAGCCGCGATCTCGGCCCGCTACACGGCATTCCTATCTCGCTGAAAGACAATCTCTACACCTCCGGCCTTCGCACCACCGGCGGCTCCAGCTTTCTTCGCGATTTTCTTCCGCTTCAGGACGCCGCCGTCGTCGCTTCCCTGAAAAATTCCGGCGCCATCCTCCTTGGCAAAACCAATCTCCATGAATTCGCCTACGGCGTCACCAGCAACAATCCCCACTTCGGCCCGGTCCGCAACCCGTGGGATCTCGATCGCATTCCCGGAGGCTCCAGCGGCGGCTCCGCAGCCGCGCTTGCCGCCGGCCTTTGCTTCGGCAGCATCGGCACCGACACCGGCGGTTCCATCCGCATTCCCGCTTCCCTCTGCGGTGTCGTCGGTCTAAAACCCGGCCTCGGCCGCGTCAGCGTCGAAGGCGCGATTCCTCTTTCCACTACGCTCGATTTCGTCGGCCCCATGGCCCGCACGGTCGCCGACGTCGCTCTGCTCTTCGATGCCATCGCCAGTCGCGAAAAGGCCAAGCGCCGCCCACGCGCCGCTGGCGGCCAGCATCTTCGTCTCGGCGTCCCGAAACACTTCTTCCTCGATGTCGTCAACCCCGAGATTCAACAGGCGTTCGAATCGTCGCTCGTCACTCTGAAAAAATTGGGGGCCAAACTGAAGGAAGTTTCCCTCCCTTATCTGAAGGAAACCGAACACGCGGGAAATCAGATCGCCTGGGCCGAAGCCACTCACTATCACCAGCAAGCCGGTTGGTATCCGGCCCACTCCGCCGAGTACGGAGAAGATGTCCGCTCTCGCCTCGAAATGGGAGAGAAAGTTTCCGCCCTCGAATACCTCCGCGCTCTCGACCTGCGCGAAAAATTCATCGCCGGCTTCCATCTCGCCCTGCTCGAGCACGAAGTGGACGCCCTCGTCACGCCAACCACGCCAATCGCCGCACCGCTAATCGGGGAAGAAACCATCTCCATCGCCGGCAAAGATCATTCCACGCGCGCTCTGCTCCTTCGCCTCAATCGCCCCGCCAATCTCGGTGGCTTCCCCGCCATCTCCGTTCCCTGCGGCCTAACGCCCTCCGGCCTCCCCGCCGGCCTCCAATTCCTCGCGGCCCTCAACGCCGAATCGCTCCTCCTCGACATAGCCTCCCGCTTCGAGCAATCCCATCCCCTGAACGCCCACCCCGACCTAACCCCCCTCGACTAACCCCGCGTAGCGGCCACTTTCAGGCTTGCCCTGACGAAGGAATGGGTGGCCCCGCCCTCCCAGGTTTCCCTCTCTTTTGAAACGTTCCCGACCAATCTCAAATCGCTGCAATTTCAAAACAATTTGTCATCCTGAGGGGCGCGCCGTTTGCGCCCTGAAGGACCTCATCCTTACAAGAAAACCACAATCGTGTTCACTCGAAAAATCTCCCCTCCAAAAAAAATCCCCCAACCCACTCCAACTCCCCTGTCAAAAACTCCACATCCCCGCTCCATCCGTCGTCACCGCCCTCTTCCTCTCCATCCACCAACTTCCGATTAAATATCCCAACGTCCCGGTAACCATCCCCCCAAAAATATCCGCAATATAGTGATACCTTCCCCAAATCGT
>DATLVJ010000198.1:0-2531 GCA_035577585.1 Candidatus Limnocylindrales bacterium | reverse complement strand
AAGGATTTTGGCATATCGGCGGCGACTCTTTCTAGGATCGAGCGCGGGAACGATGTTGAAGGGAACGTTCTGGCCAAGATATTGCGATGGCTTTTGGAGGCGAAGTGATGGCGGAACAAGTGGGAATGACGGACGAACTGCGGGCGGCGGCGATTGAGTTGGAGCCGGTTCCTGAATTGCCTAACCATTACTGTCACCTGCAAAGTTCGCCAAAGGGATTCTGGACATTAGGCCCAGTGAAGCACGGCGGCATGGCGTGGTATGTAAACGAAGCCGCCGTAAAACTTGCATTATTCCCCCGCCTCCGCTCCGAGAACGCGAAGCAGGCGGCGTCGAACAAGGGACTGCGGTTGCGTATTCATATGCTCGAAAAGCATAACCAGCACTTTGAGCGATGCGAGAGCGGCTGGTGCAATCCTTCAGAACAAGGCAGGCCGGGAGATGACCCAGCAACCGAAATATGGGCCGGATATAGCGCGGAGCCCTCCGAAGAGTGCGCGGCCCCGGCTGCGAGGATCGAATAGCGAAATGAGCGCGATATTTTGGCCTCGGGCGGTATTGGTTTGCAAGGCGGCGAAGGTGGCTAGACAGGGGAGGGTGTAGCGATGAAATGGCTGAAGCGGTTATTTACTCCTAGCCAATCCAAGATTTCTATGGTGTTCGGTTCCGTTAAGACGCACACGCAGGAGCCTTGGGTAAAGCTATCTCCTGAAACTGAATGGGCCTCTACGCTTGCGATCTATGACGATGTCGATTTTGCTATGAGCCTAGGTGCAATGTATGTCGTACTGGACTATCTGGAGAACGAAGAGGGGCGCATAGAGTCGCAGTATCGAGAGATTGATGGACGGCAACGGCGGTATGTCCGCGTCAAGGCTACGAAGTGAAGATCCTGCTAATCGCACTGTCTCTATTGAGCGTTGCGAGATGCCAAGTTTTAGTGCGCGTGGACCTAAGTCCGTCCAAAGCGTCTGCCCCTATAGTCGGGCGGGGAGTCTCCTCGTACGAGTGGGATTTATTAATCTGTCCGGCTGGGCCGCTTCCTGTTCAGTGGGACGAAGTGCGCTTGGAGTTTCCCGAGATACGGTTCTACTCACGCATCAAGCAAGACGCTGTTTTGGCAGAGCGCATCGCGGAAACTCCAACCGCTCGGTTTGTAAAGTGGGGCGGAAGATTTACGGAGTTCGCCGGCGTCGGCGTGCAGATCGAGACGGCGTTGAAGAAGTCCCCCGCTCAGTGGGGGAACGGAATGACGGCGATCGGGCTAGGGATGCAGTTGGGTGTTGCGTGGGCCAAGAAGGATGTGCCGCAGTATGCGATCAGCAACCCAGTGCCGGATGTGCTGGACTTGAAGAAGTGCGCGGACTTTACCAATCTTGCGGCTTTCGGCAAGGCGGCGGTGAGCATCGGGCCGAGGTTGGTAAGACCCATCCAGAGTGGAGTTACTGGGAAATGAGCGACAATTTAAAGCTGTGCCCCTTCTGTGGAGACTCTCCTATTATTAGCCTAATTCCCAATGGTTGGGTGGTGATCTGTCAAGGATGCGGAGGGGAAGGCCCTAAACGCAGCGAAAGGAAGAGGGCCGCTGCTGAATGGAATAAGCGATCGGCTATCGAGGCCGACAAAGGAGCAAAATAATGGCATTCTGTATACCAAACGTACAGCAGATCAAGGCCATGGCGGACGATGAACTGCAAAAGTTTCTCGACTCACTGAAGGCCGACGAAATGACGGCGCTGGATTACATCAAGGCGCTGCTCGAATCAAAGAAGGTAGTGATTACTTTGGAGCCAAAGCAATGATGAAACTGAGTGAGGCTATTCGGCTGGGCGCGATGCTCAGGCCGCAGGGATTTCATAATTATTTCTATCACGATGGTTCCGGTTCTTGTGCTCTGGGGTCCGCTGCTGAAGCTGCTGGCCTGTTCAATGCGGATAACTTTGAAGAGCATGTAAATAAAAGCCAAACGCTAACATCGGCATTCCCATTGTTACCCCAATTTGTCCCCCATCCCCACTCTGCCTTTAGAGGACGAAGGATGTCGCTAGATACTATTGTTCCGTGTCTTAACGACAATGGCTGGACCCGCGAACGCATCGCAGACTGGGTGCAGACCATCGAGGACTCCCTTCCACAGACTCCCGAACGAGCAGAGCCCGTCCAAGACGCAACGCTGACGGAGGCCGAGACGAAATGAAAGGCGTATGTGGTGCGTTGATTCAAAAGCCTGACGGCAGCATAGCGACCTGCGACGGAAAACTAAAGGAGCGGTCGATATATGAACCGTTCACATTCAGCACTCCGATTGGACCCGGCTCAAGAGCAACAATATTTTCATATGTGGCGTGTGTTCGGTGCCGCAGGATGTACGAACCGGGAGTTGCGGAGGAGGATAGATGAGCGATAAATCAGCCTCAGGCAGCATCCCGGATTCGCCCGAACCTGGGCAAGTTCGACAGCCGACCGAAGGTTGGGGAAAGCTTACCAACGCCAAACTGTGGCACTACTTCCAGCCGAACGGGCGCTCGTTA
>DATLVJ010000197.1:0-6132 GCA_035577585.1 Candidatus Limnocylindrales bacterium | reverse complement strand
GACGGAGGTGCTGGTCTGGAGCAGATTCACGACCGACGTCGTTCCCAATGTGCTTCCGCCAGGCGTGACGTAAGCAATCGGGACGTTCGGCTGCATGATGACTTGCGGAAAGGTTCCGGTGTTTACGGTCACCGGCGCGACAGCGCAGGGTGGAGCGCCACCCGCAAAGCACTGCGAGGGGCCGGTCGGATTAACACCGGGGGGA
Organism: Candidatus Limnocylindrales bacterium; assembly: GCA_035577585.1. Lineage (GTDB taxonomy): Bacteria > Acidobacteriota > Terriglobia > Acidiferrales > UBA7541 > Acidiferrum. Next base: position 5,927 of record DATLVJ010000197.1, on the reverse strand, counting down.
TTCAGGTTTACGATGAAGGCGAGATTGGTATTGATGTTCAAGTTGGAGTAAGCGACCACACCAAGATTCGTACCCGGATCGATCCCAATCGCATACGGGGTGGCGTTGGTGTTGACGCCCTGGCCGAGCAACGCGGTGAGAGCCACAGGAAAAGAAGCGATGAACTGAGGCTGAGCCGTTCGTGAAAACCAATACAGGTAGACTTTTCCATCGCCACTGCTGACCACGGCTCCGAGACTTCCGCCGCTTCCGTTGGTCACCTGGGGGTTAATCGCAACACCGGTCGGCGCGATCGGATTATTGGGCCCCTTGAAGGGAGCCATGAGTGCCGGGGGATTTGTGGTGAGGTCAATCATTTGCAAAGCATTTGCGCCCTGCTCGGTAAGGACGGCATACCCAGCGGTGGAGTTAATTGCGATGCTGCTGGGGGCAAGATTGGAGCCATCGGTGGCAAGCGGCTCGCAAGACGGAAAGATGACAGGAGGGTTCAGCGCGGGAAAGGTGCATGTTCCCGCGGGTCCGCCGGATGGAGCGGGGCTGAAGCCGGAGAAGTTGGGCTGAACCGCCGCGTTCGAAACAGTGAGAGGAAACAGCGGAGGCGCGCCCTGCGCATTGTTGAAATTAACCGCAGACTGGTACAACCCCGGCTGAGGAATCTGAAAGGTTGCGGGGAGATTTCCCACCAGCCTGCGCGGGGTGGAGCTTTGCAAGGTGAGTGCTTGACCGTCGAAATCGGCGATGGCCAAGCCGCTGGAGACGCCATAATTTCCGCCATCGAATCCAAAGGTGATGGTGCCGGTCTGAGAGGACTGAGGAAAACTGTTGGGTACTGAGGCAACCAGGCCGGGCCCGACATTCACGATGTGGAAGGGGCAGGCGATCGAAGTCGTGGTGGCTCCAGGAGCAGGGGGGCCCCCGACGTTAACGCAGGGCGGAGTTGCCGAAGCGGAACTAGGAATATTGGGAATGAGGATCCAAGCCGGGTGGTCGGGATCCGGTTCCGCTGCCGCTAATTGCTTGCTAAGAAGTCTTACGCGGGTAGTCAGGGACGCGTCGCAGGTTACCACCGGCGTCGCTGTGGTTCCCGCAGGGGTGGGCGTGCAGTAGGAAGGCGAGACCGGGATGGTGGAAAACTGGGTGGAAGGGATGCCTTCGGGCTGAACAGTGGTCAATTCGGTGGCGGCGTTTTCCAGGCTGACCGCGAGGCTGGGAGCAACGAAGGAAATGTTGCTGGAATTCAAGAGATTCTTGGCATTGAGGAAAATATCCTGGGAAATTCCGCCCGCCGCTACGCCAATATTCACGGTATTTGGAAAAATGCCGGAAAACGTGACGGGATTTTTGGTGGCGTCGACCAGCGTGACGGTGGCGATGGCAAAATGTTGCGAATCCGAGTTTGAGTTGACCACGACATGGAGAGTGGTAGGAGAAATGGATTTGCTGCCCGGGGGAGTGGTGTCTGTCGGCAAAGAGTCGGGAGCAGTGTAGATTCCAGTTGCCTGGTCGATACTGCCGCACGTGGGCGAGCATGTATCGGAGAACGGATTGGGAGACGTGTCGTTCGGATCCTTCGACAGGCTGTTGAATTGCACCAGGTTCCAATGCAGATTCAACGCCGGGGAATTCTGGAGGCTGGCGGAAAAACTGACGGTCTGGTTCGGCTTGAGGCCCACCGGTACAGTGGCGGTGAGGGGTGTGACGCTGACACGAATGCCGGAATCGAGGCCGATGGTTGCGGTTGCGGTTTTTTTCGTGTCCGCGTCCGCCTTGGCCGTGAAAGTGAGGACGGGAATATTGGGATTGGGGAAATTGGAGAGCGATGGCGCGGTATAGGTGAGGACGTTGGAGCCGTTCGCGGTGCTGATGGTCCAGGTTCCAAAAGATCCGGTTTCGCTGGGAACTGTTGCGCCGGAGGTACAGGTACCTGTGACAGCCTTGGGATTGGGATCGGCGGTCGTGGCCGGCGGCGTGTAGGTATAGGTGCAGTCCCAATTGGTGACGGTGGTGTTGGTGGAGCCGTTGACCGTAGCAGTAAAGGTCTCGACTTGTCCCGCGAGCACGGCAAGTGCGCTGGGGGTCACCGTAACCGTAATGACGTTCGCGGTGGAACTGCCGCAGCCGGACATCGCCATCGCCGCACCGGCGGCACAAAATGCCAAAAATGAGTTTCTTGCTGTACGCCAACTCATGGATGAAATCTCCCTCGTTAATTCACCGCGGAAACTGCCCGCGGACCTTCCCAAGTATTTCCTCTTACTGAAACTTTTGTCCTCGCCGCTCCATTAGAACGTGCGGCTCACCGTAAACCGGAAAGTGGTCTTCGGCTCAAAGTAGTTCAACCCCGAAGGCGCAAAGAGCGGCTGGATCGCGGCCACGACGCTGGGGCTGCAACTGGTTTGCCAGTGATCCGGATCGAACGGGAAGAGCGGATTGGTCAACCCGCTGGCTTTGCACTGCAAGGCCAGGTTTCGACCGTTGATCTGCGCGTTCGGGGCGTACAAGGTCTGGTGGATTCGCAGAGGATTGTACGCGTAATAAATCCGGAACGGCGCCTGGACGATGGGCAAATTCACGATGAACTCGACACCCATGGAATCCCGGAGCTTGAAATTTGTTCCCGGCGCGAGCTGCAACTGTGCCTGCTGATTCGCAAGCGGGAACTTCAAATTAATGTTGTCGACGCCGGTGGAAGAGAGCAGCAATCCGCCCCTGCGGAGGGTGCCGACCGTGCCGATATCGTTGAAGAACGACATAGCCACGGGACCGGCAATCGGGATGCGGTATTCGAGATTCATCACACCCTGGGTGTCGCCACCCGGGAAAGTGATGCTCTTGACCAGCACGGGCACGTTGAAGCCTTTACCGGATACGGAAATCGACTGGTTGATGACATTGGGGATGTAAGTGACCGGAGACACGGCGCGGATATCGAAGCCGCGGAGATCATTTTCGCCGCCGAGATAGAACCGGCTGTAGGGAGGAATTTCCTTGCCGCCATATCCGGTGGTGAATCCACCCAGGAAGCGGACGCCAACAGCGTTGCGGCGATGATTGATGGGACGGAAATACTTGAACTCTCCGGTATTGGTGATGGTATTGACGTTGCCGCCGATGGGGCCGCCGGTGAAGGAGAGCGAATAAAAATAACTTTTGCCGTGGGTGGCGTTGATCGGATTGTCGATGGTGTTGTAGCTGATGGTGCCGGTGACGGTGCTAGCGATGATTCCGTTCAGAGCGCTGGGGCCGGCCAGGCTCCCGTATTGCAGGGATTCGAACAGGAGTTGGGATGATTCGTTGTACGTAGAAATGTTGGTGCGGGTGAGGCCGTAGGTCAATCCGACGCGTGTGAAGACGTGTTTCTTGAGGGCGTAGTTCGCAAAGGTTGTGAAACCCGTACTGTTCTGGTTGTAATCCTGGATGAACTGCGGGTTGATGCTGACCTGCTGGCCGGTGATTTGGGCCGCCTGTTGGGCCTGGTTAAATTTGTATAACGTCGAAAATACGGTGAAGCCGCTGCTGATCGGGCGGTCAAAAAGGTAGGGCTCGGTGAAGCCGAACATCAAGTTGCGCTGGTATTGCCCGATCTGGGCGGAAAGAGTGAGAGTTTCGCCGAGTCCCAGGAAATTGTTGGTCTGATAGGTGAGGCCGATGAAACCGCCGGCGAGGCCGCTGACACCGCCCTGCAACCCGATCGACTGCTTACCCTTTTCATGCAGCTTCAGCAGCAAGTCCACCGTGCCCTGCTTTTGGTTGCGCTTGATTTCCACGGCTTTGTCGGGATCCAGCTTGTCAAAATAATCGAGCTGGTTGATGCGCAGGACGCTCAATTCCCAGGCACGCTTGTTGAAGAGCTGGCCTTCGTCGAGGAGCAGTTGGCGGCGGATGACTTTGTCGCGAGTGGTGGTGTTGCCACTGAAGTCGATGCGGCGGACGTAATACTGCTTGCCTTCGTCAAACTTCATGGTCACGTCGATCTTTTTGGCCGCTTCGTCAATGTCTGTTTCCGGCGTAGGCACGAAATCAATGAAGCCATACTGGCCGTAAATTTTCGTGTAGTCTTCGAGAGCTTTGCGGATTTTCGCCGTGGAGAAGACATCGCCCTGTTTCAGGGGAAACGCGCCCTTCAAAGCTTCCACTTTCAAGGAAAGGGCTTTGTCCGGGTCGCTGCTGGCAATGCGCAACGTTCCCATGGTGTACTTGTTGCCTTCCTCGATCGGAATTGTGATGTTGACTGCTTTGCCGTTCGAACGCCCCAGCACCACGGGCACGCCCCAGCGCCAACCGTTGGTGTCAATATTTTCCAGAATGGGGTCTTTCACCAGCACCTTGAAGTAACCGTTGTCCTGGTAGAGTCCGCGAATACCGACTTCGATATCTTCGATCAGCTTGTCGTGATCGTAAGTTTTCGACATGACGTCAATTTCGGTGATCTTCAGAGGGATCGAGTAGGGCCGGTCATTGCGCATGGCGCGGATGAGTTTGCGGCGGCTGAAGGCATGATTCCCCGTAAATTGAATCTGACCCACCTTGACCTTCGGACCTTCTTCGATTTTGAAAACCAGGATCACCGCGTTGCTGGAGGCGATCCGTTCGTACTGCGGAGTCACAGTGGCAAATTGCCGCCCGTGTTCGCCCAGCAGGTCTTTCAGGACCACCTCTGCTTTTTTGATGCGGGTGGGGTCAAACTGACTTTCCACGGTCAAACCGACTTTTTTATCCTTGAAGCGGTCGAGAATGTCCGATTCGGAAATGGAGTGGATGCCGTCGTAACGGATGCGGCGGATAACCGGGCGCTCTTTTACTTCAAAGACGATCACTTTTCCGTTGGGCTTGCGGGGCGATTCTTCCACGCGCAATTTCACGTCTTCAAAAAATTGAGTATTCCAGAGCGCCTGGAAATCGCGGCGCAAAGTTTCTTCGTTGTAGGGATCCCCTTCACGGGTGAAGATCCGGGCTTTCAAGGTGTCCGTGCGGATGCGCCGATTTCCCTCAAAGACGATCTGGTCGACGACCGCGTTGCCGCCGGTCTGGGCGGCTCCGCCTTGCGGGTCCGACGTAAAATCGTCAACTTTTTCGGTGAGGGAATTCACATCCAGGTTGGCGTGAAACAGATAATGCTCGTGCCCGGCGGCGGCTTTTTCTTCTAACCTTGAGGCCCCGGCGTGAATCAAAGCAGGAGTAACAAACGTCAGCAAGGCAAAAATAAGCAGGGGTCGCCACGAGACACCTGCGCCCGCGGAACGCGGCAGGTTCATCCCCGAGAAGACACAGACTGTCCGTTTAGCGGCCAAAGAGAATCTCAAGGCCGCGCCCCCAAACTCAATTTATTATTCTCCCGCCAGGCCCGGTGGGGCTGGTAGCGCGTACCACGCGCGACGGTTTCCACTCTGGCTAAACCGCTTCGCGTTCACACGTGTTGCGTCAGATTCGCTAGTGGACGACTGGGGTTGCCTCACCAACAGGCCGGAACGCGAGACCTTCCCCCGCAACATAAATCTGCAATGTTGCAGGTCTCTGAATTCCCCCCTGGATCAGTGCTTCGGAGAGCGGGTCTTCGACGTACTTCTGAAGAGCCCTGCGCAACGGACGCGCTCCGTAATTGCGGTCCGCGCACGTTTTCTCAAGAACCCACTGCCTTGCTTCGGGCGACAACACTACTTGCACTTGCCGGTGAATGAGTGTGTCATTCAACTGGCCGACGAGCAAATCGATAATGCGGAGCAGATCTTCGTCGCCCAATGGATTGAAGAGGATTACCTCGTCCAACCGGTTGAGAAACTCCGGGTTGAACGCGCGCTTCACTTCACCCAATACCAGGTCTTCCATGCTTCGCAGGCTGGCTTCGTCGATCCCGGCCTGGAATCCGATGGAGGTGCGCTTCTGCAAATGCCGCGCGCCGATATTGGAAGTCATGATGATGATGGTGT
>DATLVJ010000196.1:0-5422 GCA_035577585.1 Candidatus Limnocylindrales bacterium | reverse complement strand
ACGACAAGCCGCAGAACTCTTTGGAGTCCATGTACGACACTCCCTTGTACGACGCGAGCCCGAAAATCATGACGTTCAGGAAGGTTGCAATTCCGAAAAAGAGAATACTGTTGCGCACCATCGGCGTTTTCAAATCGATGGCCGGATAAACGGTCGGCAACTCGCCGGCCACGCGCAATTGCCTGCGGCGAAGGACGATTCCGAGAGGAATCAAGATCAAGCCGAGTACAAAGACGCCGGGGAGAATGAGGAAAAGCAAAATGCCAACATATGGGTGGGGAGGGCCGGGCAGCATAAAGTCGTACATCCAGAAACCGATGAGCGTGATGGCGCTGCTGGTAGTGAGGACCACGCCGATCAGGCTCAGCGTGTTCTGGCTGAGGTGAAACAGCAGCCTGGCCGAATCTTTGACCGTGTTTTGCGGACTCATACTCCGTTAACCTCTTTTTCCCCTACATATGTTCGTTCGTACAGGCTAAGAGAAGAGCCCCGGCGAAAATCCGTCAGGGCCCATGAGGCGTTACCCGCCATGCGCCCGGCTACTTCGGCGGGCAAACGCTCAATTCGAATGCATTTAACTACTTCAGAGTTGCTAGATATGCAGCGAGATCCTTCACGTTTTCCGGCGAAAGTTTCTTTACGCTAGCGTGCTTCGTCGAAGCGGCAAACGCCGTGGTGATCTCGTCGGCACTCTTGCCCTTGATCGAGGGCGACTTCGTTGCCGGTTTGCCAGCCGCATCCGCGCCATGGCAACCTGCGCACTTTGCCTTGAAGGTTTTTTCCCCGTGGGCAGAGTCCTGGGCGCGCGAATCGAAGGTGATCAAGCAGAGCAATGTGGCGACCGCGATAACTGATAGGATTCCTTTCATTACTTCCTCCTTTGTTTTTTCCTCTTCAAGAGGTGCGAACTGCCACCCCCGTTGCCGTACTAAAACGCGTATCGGACAGAAAGTGTGATGAGGTTGCTATGGAAATTCCGGGGCGCAAGAATATCCTGGTAAGCTGCGGTCAGGTCTTCGTGGTAGCTGTAGTAGTTCCAGAGAGCCTTGCCAGTCCAGTGATTTGCGAATCGCACGTCGAACCCAGCGTAGGGCCCGTACCAACTGGAGTTGAGCGAGCCGTCCACATTCGTGGGAATGGGGTTTTCCGGGGTCAAGTTGAGTTGCGAGCCACTAACGCCAGTCATGCTCGCGCCTCCGTGCAGCGTTAACCTGTGAATTGGAGTCCACGAAAAATCGGCAAATCCAGTGTTGACCTTGCTGGAGTAGGGCGATTGCTCTTGGAATAGTCCGGAGACGCCAGGGCAAGCGGGGAGCCCGGGGAGAGAACCCGTGGCCGTGAAGCAAACCAGCAGCGAGGCGGAGATGTCGTTGTAGTTGTAACCCAGGTCCACACTGACCTTCTGATTCGGGAGAAGCTGCGCGGCAACCCCGTAGCTATTGTTATGCATTGTGTTCTCTATTCCAGGAACATTGTTCTGGCCATACCACAGGCTGATAGTGCCATTGAGGTGCAACTTTTCGGAGGGTTTGTAGTCAGCCTTGAGGCGCACCTGCTGAGATGTCAAAGGACTGATAGCCGTGAAGGTGTGGTTTGCGCTCATGATGTCGCCGTCGATATTGAAACGGAATTTGAGCGAAGGACGAATCCATAGACCGAAAAGCGCATGATTTTCGGTGATGTCGATCTGGCTGGGCGGTGAGAAAGTACCGGGGAACGAGTAAGAGATCGTTCCGTCGGCGTTCAGGGTACACCCTGCGGGCAGATTAGCTTGGCTCAGTGGCAACGCAGGATCCACGAGGTCGCAGTTGCCGCGAGCCACGTTATTGGGGAAATAGATGCCGCTGGTGCTGTTGAAGAAGTTGTCGGAGATTACGCGCGCACGATATTCATAGCCAAAATAAGCGCCGGCGTGAGGCGCGATCTGAACGCGAATCTGGATGATGTTGGAGAGGTCCTGCTGCTTCAAGAAATTGCTGTCCAGGTTCAGGGCAATATCCCCACCAGAGCTTGTGGTGTGGCTGGGGATTGCGTTGGGCACTCCATTCGAAGGAGGAGCGCACGTGGCCGGAAGTGCGGTCGTCGCCGCGAAAACATTGGGTGGCACAAGCATGCTTGGGCTGAAGAACGAGCAATCCGTTGCGGCCAACTGCGCCGGCTCCTTCCAGTTGTGGAAGCGAACCGAATCGACCAGGCTGACGGTGTCGTTGATGTGCCAAGTAACACCAAGGTCGGCGAAAGCGGCCACGTGCCGCCCGCTTATCGGGCCGGTCTCCGCAAAATTGGTCAGTGTCGGTTTGGCACTGAATCCCGCAAAGTTTTGTTGATAACTGTCTACCGTCAGGTCGCCGCCGGTGTAGCTGAAGGTGCCGGCAAAATCCACATTTTTGAAAAAGCTGGATTGAACGGTAACTTTTTCGGTGGGACTATTCAGCCGGGTGCGCCAATGCAGAAGATAGCTCGAAAATGCATTGCAAATGGGATTCACAATTCCACCGGGAGCAAAGGTGTTGCTGCACGGCTGGCTGCTGGTATTCCAGGGAGCGCCTAGATCCACTAAGGGGAAACCAGCTCCGAGAGAGAATTGCTGGTTGTTGTCCACACTGCCCAGGTCGTTCTTGTAATAGCTCCAGACTTGGTCGTAACTGATCGTGGTACGAGGGAGAAAACGGAAATCCACTCCCAGGCGATAGTTCCGGTTGTGGACCGAATAGTCTTGGGTCAAGTATTGGTCGGTACCTTCGTGAGTGGTGCTGAAACCCGGTCCGTACATGGTGTTTTGGTCGTAGCCAAGACGGACCCGAATCTTGGAATCCGGCAAGAACGCCACGCCGTAGTTCTGCATGTTCCTCGCGGTATAAAAGGCTGCCGGACTCGTGCCAATCACTGCAGTGCCGAGCACATTGACGGGTGCCTTGACGATCGGGTTGAAATTCGCCGGCGCATTGGGCATCAACGTTGGGACATTTAGAGGGTTCGAGAGCAGCGAATAGTCCCAGTGATTCTGGTCTTTGCGGAACATGGCATTGAAGTCGTACCACTTGTTCTTCTTGACCCGCAGCTGCGAAACGTTGTTGGGGTCGCCTCCATATCCGAAGTTACTGAAGAAGAGATGGTCGAACAAAGTGCCATGGTGGTCCAGAGAGTTCATATCGGTGCTGAAGTCCAACAACCGAGGCCCCTGCTGCAAATTGACGAAGGTGTTGTAAGTTTGCTGATCACCGATAACATCCGAGAAGCGGTAACCGAATTCCACGGATTGCTTGATGTTGTAGTTGCCCTGGTCGATCCCCTTCTGCTCGTCCACCTGCTGAGCGAACGACGCGGGGACACAAAAAACCGAGAACATCAGAGCCGACAGGAGAAAAGGCAGGGCGATTAAAGAGGAGTTCTTCTTATTTGGTGTTTCATTTATTCGTGGATTTCGCATGAGCGCTTCCTCCTCTCCTCAGGGTGTGAAAAATACGGGGCTGGTATTGGAACCGTGGACCGCTACATGGCAGAGCGTGCAAGCCTGGTACTTGGTTGATTGGTCGTGGAAGCTGGGCGTGCCTGGAGGCCCCGCCGTTGCCGCCTGCGAATGACAACTTATACACAAGAGATTCACTTGGTTCAGTTTTAGCATTCTCTGGTTCGTCGAGCCGTGCGGCGAATGGCAGACAGTGCAACCTTCGATCTTGGCTTCGTGCTGGTAGACGAAGGGCCCCTGCTTTTCGGCGTGGCACTTGTAGCAAACCTCGTCGTAACCGTCGGCTCGACGGAGCTGATGAGCTAAAAATCCTCCATGCGCATTGTGGCAGTCGGCGCACTGCACCAGTCCTTCATTGACGCGATGGTGAAATGGCCTGGCGAACTCAGCGCGGACATCCAGATGGCACGCGTAACAGAGTTTCGGCGCGGACTCTTTGAGCAGAAACTCGCTTTCTCTTGCATGGTGCGGGGAGTGGCAATCGATGCAGGAGACTCCGCTTTGCAAATGGGCAGAGCGGCCAAAATTGTTTTGCTCATGGCTGTTGGCGTGACAGTCCAGGCAGCGCGCACTGATCTGCACAGGCGACGCGTCCTTGAAAGTAAAGATCTTGGTCTTGTCCCCGCCCCCATCCACGTGCGCCTTACCGGGGCCATGGCACGCTTCACAGCCCTGCCACTCGGGGCCTGCGTGCGCATCGAGCTTGGCGGCCATGCTCGTCGCAAAATGCGGAGTGTTCTCGAAGCCTTTAGAGATTTCGTCATGGCAGGTCTTGCAGGTCTCCACGCCAACATACTGGGCAGGATCGGTGGGCCGCACGTACTTTGTCTGGCTGGCCCCCTTTGTGTCCTTTGTTGGTTTTTTGTCGCCGGAAAGAGCAAAGGGCGCAGCGGAGACGAAGACCAGCAGGAGCGAAAGACTAACGAAGGAAGGGTATAGCCAATGCCCGGAAGACATACGGCTGCGGAGCAGTAATCCTTTGTCCATAAAGGTCCCTCCGAACGGAGCTTCTGGGCACGATGGTGCGACAGAATCCAAACGATACCCGCGCGGCTTCGCGAATCGCCGGGAGGATAGGCTAGAGATTTCTAAAGCGAACCTGTTAGAACTGCCAGATGTGGGCCGGTCGGCGCAAAAGCTATCTTCCAACCCAAGATCGACCCTGCACTCCAAGAGCGCGGTAGATGGGGCGATCCCTTAACTTAAGGTTGTGAGTGGATCTGAAACAGCCATGGACGCAGACAAAAGCCAAAGTAACGAATTACTGGAAGAGATTCGAACCGACAACACGGAAGGGCCTCGAAAAGGGTCCAGAGTTTCTCGACGCGAATGGTTTCGGAAAGCCGCCGGCGGGTGGGCGAGCCTGGGCTTGGCCAGCCTGGTGGATATGCCCACGTTGCGGGCGAGCACGCAGGAGCTAAAACTTTCCAAAATCAATGAATTTACCACTTCATGCAACTTCTGTTCGTGCGGGTGCGGCATGGTCGCATCTGTTCGCGACGGCAAATTGATCACCATGGAGGGTGACTACGACCACATTGTGAATCGCGGCTCACTCTGCGTGAAGGGCATATCCATGTTCGCGACGCATACCTCACCGAACCGGCTTACAACCCCGCGTTATCGGGCGCCGGGGAGCGACCACTGGGAAGATATCTCATGGGAGAACGCTATCGAGCGGGTCGCGCAGAAGATTCGGAAGACGCGCGACGCGACCTGGATCGCCACGGAGAAGGTCGGCGACAAGGAGGTTCCGGTCAATCGGACGGATGCGATCGGCTTCCTGGGCGGGGCGCAGAACACGAACGAGGAGTGATACCTCTTCCAGAAGGCGGCCCGACTCCTCGGCCTGGCTTACGTCGAGCACCAGGCCCGACTTTGACACAGCCCCACGGTCCCCGGTCTGGGGGCGTCGTTCGGGAGAGGGGCGATGACCAACCACTGGATCGACCT
>DATLVJ010000195.1:0-14322 GCA_035577585.1 Candidatus Limnocylindrales bacterium | reverse complement strand
CACATCCTTCTCGCGATCCCACCCGGTCTTCGCGAGCAGCTTTTCCACCGCGTCCACCGGCGCCATCATCACCCACTTGGGCTCCACGCCGCTGACAGCCTGCGCGACAATTCGAGCGATTGGTTGCCTTCCGAGCCTTGAGGCATTTCGCTCGCTCGTGACAATTAGCGCGGCCGCCCCGTCGTTCGTTCCCGGCGCATTCCCCGCGGTCACCGTTCCGTCTTTCTTGAAGGCCGGCTTCAGCTTGGCCAGCGCCTCCAGCGTCGAATCTTCGCGCGGCGATTCGTCGTACTTGATTACGATGGGATCGCCCTTTTTCTGCGGCACTTCAATCGGCAATATCTGCGCTTCAAAAAAACATGACTTCCGTGCGCGAATCGCTTTCTGGTGGCTCTCAAACGCGAACTTGTCCTGTTCTTCGCGCGTGATTTTGTATTTCTCCGCGACCAGTTCGCCCGTGTTCCCCATGTGAAAATTCTCGTAAGCGTCCCACAACCCGTCCCAGATCATCGAATCCACCAGCTTGCCGTCGCCCAGCCGATAGCCGGTCCGCGCCTGCGGCAAAAGATACGGGCAGTTGGACATGGACTCCATCCCGCCGGCTGCAACAATTTCACTTTCGCCCAACTGCACGGCCTGCGCTGCCAGCGCCACGGCTTTCAATCCAGAGCCACAAACTTTATTGATCGTCATCGCTGCAACGCGCGGATCGCATCCCGCTTTCAGCGCCGCCTGCCGCGCCGGATTCTGGCCGATTCCGGCTTGCACCACATTGCCTAGAATTGCTTCATCCACTTGCTTGCCTTCAAGCCCGGCGCGCCGCACGGCTTCGGCCAAAACTTTCCCGCCGAGTTCCGGAGCCGTGAAACTCGAAAGCCCACCTTGAAATTTTCCGATTGGTGTGCGGACTGCGGACAGAATGACTGGGGTTTCCATGAAACCACCTCCCGATTGACAGAAACACAATTATACCGCGTTGCGCCAAAGTCAGCCGAGAGCAGAAGACCGGAGCGAAGACACTTCACCCCGGCCCTCAGCAATGCGAATTAATTCGCGGCAGCGCCTGCCGCGCTCTCCGTTTCATCCGCGCTCGGCCCATACAACCCTGGAACGGGCACACCTAGCAGTCGATAATAAACGGTCAGCTGCGCGCGGTGATGAATGATGTGGTTGAAGATCATGGTGCGGAGGCAAGCCGCCCGAGGCATCGTGAAAATGGTCTGTCCGCCGGCCAGCAGCGTCCAATCCTTTATCATGTCCGCGTCGCTTGCGCCTGCGATTGCTTTGCGCGCTTCCGCCACTCCCTTGTCGAACTCCGCGAGCACCTGCTGATGGTTCTCCAATTTCGGCGGCTCGTACGGGGCGCCGCCGACCGGCGCGTAATCAAATTTCTCCGTCTGCATAGTCATCGTGATCCACCCGGGCATGGTGGCGATATGTCCGGCGAGCCAACCGACGGTGCCTGATTTGTCGTGGGGCTTCCAATTCCACTTCTGGTCTGGCAAGAGTGCGAGCGTTTTCCGCGTCCCAGCCATCTCCTGGTCGAATTCGGGAAGCATGGATTGTCCAATGGTCATAACGGTTGTCTCCTTTAAGGAAGGAAGTTTCGAGGCGGCAATATCGTAGGCAAACAAAAAGCGAAAGTCAAGAAGTTTCTCCCCGCCCTCTACTTCCAGTTTTGCTTCTCGGTACTCACATCAGACGCCCCTGACGCCAATATGGTTTGCTTCGGCGGCGAGATGCGGTATTGACACCCTCAATGCGAAGCACAAAATATTCTCATGGCTCACCAACTGACTACCTCCTATCTGAAAGACTCCATCGAGCTGTTTCGCTACTACAAAAAGCTCGTCGAACGCGCGCTCGCCCAATGCCCGGATGAAGGCCTCTTCGCCGAACTGGACACAGAATCCAATTCCATCGCCATCATCGTGAAACACATTGCCGGCAACATGCGCTCCAGGTGGCGTGACTTTCTGACCACCGACGGCGAGAAAGCCGACCGCAATCGCGACGCTGAATTTGAAGCACCGCCAAAAACCCGCGCCGAACTCATGGAACTCTGGGAGACCGGCTGGAAATTTCTCTTCGACGCACTGGAGCCATTAGGCGACGCCGACGTGAACCGCACCGTAACGATCCGCACCGAACCGCACTCCGTGATGCAAGCAATCAACCGCCAAATCGCGCACTATTCCTACCACTGCGGCCAAATCACATTCCTCGCCAAACATTTTGCCGCTCAAGCCGGCCAATGGACCGCCGTAACGGTCCCGCGCAAGCAGTCCGCCGACTTCAACGCCAAAGTCGCCACCGGCCAGGCTTCGCAACGATAAGAATCGAGACTCCTGGGAGTAATTCCAACAGCAACTTCGTCCTTCGCTTCCCCTTCGCTGCAAAAGGCGTTAACCTGCAGAAGCGATGGCCAACACACTTTTTGAAATGGGGCAGCCGGAACGCGGTGGGCTGCAACTGAACGACGCGCAGCGCCGCGCGATCACGCATGGCAACGGGCCGCTGCTGGTGATTGCGGGCGCGGGCACCGGCAAGACGCGCGTAATCACCGAACGAATCCGCCACTTGCTCGAATCCGATGATTCCCTGCTCGGCGAAAATATCCTGGGACTGACCTTCACCAAGAAAGCAGCCGGTGAAATGAAAGCCCGAGTGGTAAAGGCCGTGGGCGATCGCGGGAAAGACGTTGTCCTTGCCACCTTTCACTCCTTTTGTGAAACGTTGCTTAAAGAAGTCGATGCGAATCGCGCCGCGCTTGAATCCGTGGACCACTGGATTCTGCTGCGGCGGAATCTGGCCCGCCTTAAGCTTGAAAAATACCGCCGCCTGGCCGAACCCGGACAGTTTCTCAGCGATTTCATCCAGTTTTTTTCGCGCTGCCAGGACGAACTCGTCTCGATCGACGAATACCAGCGGTTCGCCGAACTCCTCGCCAAGGAACTCGAGGACGAAAAATCCGCGCTCGACGAAGACACCTTCAAAGAACGCGCCGAACAAGTGGCGCTGCAGCAGGAAATCGCCCGCGCCTACCGGGCCAGCGAAGAGATTCTGCGCGAAAAGAAAGCGGTGGCGCTGAACGGCCTGATCACCGAAGCCGTAACCCTATTGAAAAAAGATTCCGCCCGCCGGCGCCAGTTGCAGGAACGCTTCAAGCACATCCTGGTGGACGAATTCCAAGATACCAACATCGCCCAGCTCGAACTCCTGCACTTGCTTTCCGCTGAGCGCCGCAACATCGTGGTGGTCGGAGACAACGACCAGGCCATCTACCGCTTCCGCGGCGCTTCCTTCGGAAGCTTTAAGCTTTTCCTGCAACGCTTCGCCGGCTGGAAAGAAGGCGAAGATTCCACTCCATTCCGCGTAGCGTTGATGGATAACTATCGCTCGACGCCGAACATCTTGCGCGTCGCCACACAAGCCATCGGCATGAATGAGGTCAGCCCCGAATTCCCCAAAAAAGTTCTGCAACCCAACAAAGCCGAAGGTGAAAAAATCCGCATCGTCGAAATGGAATCCCCGGAAGACGAAGCCGCCTGGGTGGCCGACGAACTCGAACGCCTGCACGGCGCCGGGCGCCGCTGGAAAGATTTCGCCGTCCTCTACCGCCAGCACAGGCATCGTGATGAATTGGTGGAGCAACTTTCGCAGCGCAAAATTCCCTTCGTCATCAGCAAGCTATCCATCCTCGAACATCCACTGGTGCGAGATGTCCTCGCCTATCTTCGCCTGATCTCCAAGCCGTTCGACGACATCGCCTGCGCCCGCGTGCTTTCCGCACCTGCCTGGCATCTGACGGCGGAAGATCTGGTGCGGCTCACCGAGCGCGCCCGCAAGAAAAAAGGCACCGCACTTTACGACACTTTACAGGCGCCGCAAACCGAACTGCCCTTCGATGCTTCCTCGGCGTCCTTCAAGACCCTGCTTGCATTCCTCACCGAACAGCGCAAAACCATCCGCCGCCGCTCCGCCCGCGAAATTTTCAGCGACTTAACTGAGTGGCTCGAAATTCCCCAACGTGCCGGCGCGCAGGGCCGCAAATACGTAAACCAGCTCGGCCAGTTCATTAAGGATTGGGAACCGAAAAGCGAAACGCGCGGCTTGCCGGAGTTTCTCGAATACCTGGATTATTTCGAGCAGGCCAACGGTACGCTGAGCCTAGAAGACGATGCCCCCGGCGACGCGGTGCAACTCATGACCGTGCACGGTGCAAAAGGACTTGAGTTCCCTCACGTTTTCCTGTTGCGCATAAACTCCAACGCCTTTCCCGCGCGAAATCGCTCGCCGCTCTTTGAATTTCCCGACCGCTTGATGAAGGAAGAGCTCCCCGAAGGTGACTTTCACATTCAGGAAGAGCGCCGCCTCTTCTACGTAGCCCTCACCCGCGCCGAAGATCGCCTGACGATGACCACCGTGCGGGAGAAGCGCAGCAAGGTTCCCGTCTTTATCGAAGACATCGTGATGGACCCAGCCATCAAGCGGCGCGACGTCCTGCAGATTGCGCCCAAACCAAAACCCCGCGAAGCGGAAGAAGAAACGCAATCGGATGCGGCCAGCGGCGAACTATTCCCCGCGGGTGAAGCTCCTCCCAAAATTTTTTCGCGCATCGCCGGGTGGGCGGAGGAATTCCATCCCGCATCGCCCGAACCACTCAAGCTCAGTTCCTCGGCGGTTGAAAATTACAAGAAATGTCCGCAGCAGTATGCCTTCGGCTATCTGTGGTCGCTGAAAGAGGGGCCGCGGGCCATGCTCAGCTTCGGCAGCGTGATCCACACCACAATCAAACGTTTCCTCGAGCAGCTCAAGAAGGGCGTGAAGCTTCCGTTCGACGAAGTGCAGCGGATCTATGAAACGGAATGGACCAGCGCGGGCTACGAAGACGAATATCAGGAAGCCGAATACAAAAAAGACGGCCTGGAACAGCTGAAAGTTTTCCACGCATCGGCGCTGCAGGACACGCCGGACATCTTGGAACAGGAAAAAGGTTTTGAGCTCCCGCTTGAAAACAATGTGATCCTGACGGGGCGCATGGATCAGGTGAATTCGCTCGGCCGCAAAGACGTGGAAATCGTGGACTACAAAACCGGGAAGCCCAAGAAAGACGCCGACGCCCGAAAAGATCTGCAACTCAGTATCTACGCCCTCGCCGCAAAAGAAATTTTCGAGTGGAATCCCACGCGCCTGGTCTTCCACTATCTGCAGAACAACCAGCGCCAGGAAACCACCCGCGACTCCAAACAGATTGCCGAAGCCGAAGCCACCGTCCAGGAAACTGCCGCCGACATCCGCGCAGGAAACTTTCCCGCCAAGCCCGGCTTTTTCTGCCGCGGCTGCGCCTACAAGCCGATTTGCCCCGCCTATGAAGAGTCGCTCGGCGGTGGATAGGCCGGCGCAAGGCTCGCGTCGGGTCGAAAATGTCGGCGCGCCGACATTTAAAGTATTACTTGAAGGTTTATTCAGTAGTTACTAAACATTCGAATTGGTTCCCGCATGTGTTGCACAGCAAGCAGTTAGCTCCAGCCATTCGAATGGTTGTTTTCCCAAAGTGAAAAACGGTTCGCAAGGGCTACGGAGCACGGTTGGGGAGTTACCCGCAGCTGCACGTATTGCCTACTTCCTCTGTATCCTCCAATTATGGTGAGCATCAAATCAAGGACCGCAAAATGGTCGAAGATATCCACCGCACGAGGGGATAAAACAAATCGATGAGAGTTGAACTCTTTCCCCCTGACTCTGACACAGCGCCACGTCATTGGGTGCGGCATGATCAGGCTTTCGCAATGATGTTGCGGCCCGGTTCAATTGAGTGGGGCTCGAAGCGTTCCGCGCTGGAAAAGTTCGACTACACGGCGGGCGACTTAGCACTGTGCGACCGTCATGTCGGGGAGTGGGTTGGACTTATGAACGTAACGCATCTGCAGCTTGGTATTTCTGATGCGGCACTTATGGCCAGCGCTGACGGAGCTTACGGCGAGCTAGAATTGCGCGCTTCGCGCAAGTTTGCAAACCCGCGCCTGAGTGCGCTGGTTGCCGCGGCTCATGCCGAGATGGTTGCCGGGTTTCCGAGCGGCCGGCTGTTTCTGGATTCTGTGGAACAGGCGATGGCGATAGCGCTGGTGAAGGATCGTGCAGTAAGGCACCGCCCCGCCCGGATATACCAGGGCGGACTAGGTTCAGCGCGATTGCGAAGGATCAAAGAGTTGGTACAAGCAAAGATGGAAGAGGACTTGAGCCTAGACGAGATGGCGCAATCAGCGGGCCTGAGCACCGCTCATTTCGCGCGGATGTTCCGCAAGTCAACCGGGGAGACCCCGCACCAATATGTTCTGCGTCAAAGAGTTGAGCGTGCAAAAGCGATGTTGCGCGCTCCCGTGGCGCGAGTATTGGACGTGGCCGTGGCCTGTGGATTCAAAACTCAGCAGCACTTTGCGCAGGTCTTTCGTGATGTCTGCGGAATTAGCCCGACAGAGTATCGCCAGGATTTCCTGGACTCCGAAGCGACCTCCGCGTCGGAGTCTCTCTCCGAAGATACGTCGCTCTCACTGGTTTCACTGTAATTCGTTGTTAACGTCCAGCGCACGCTGAAATCTGTAGTTCACACCACCTTACATCCGCTTCAGCAATCTCGACACCGTCAACAATTCTGACTGGGACCAACCCAAGTCTCGCCACCAGTCTTTCCAGACAGCAAGCAAACTGATTGTAATTCGTCAGAGTTCTGTCCCTCGGAGCTCGAATTCAGCAAGATTCCGACCATTTGAGCAGAAACCCGCCCAACTCCGCGTGCGATGTGCAGTTTACTCACAGTTGTGAGTTGAGGCCACCGATCAAAGAGACGTTAGCAAGGCCACGACTGCAGCACGGATTGCCCAACTCGCCCAAGCAAAGGAGCTTGAAATGGCAAATTCACAGAAAACAGCAATTGTTACCGGAGCTTCCCAGGGAATCGGGGCAGCCCTCGTCGAAGCGTTTTTGAAGCGCGGTTACAGCGTAGTCGCAAATTCGCGAAACATCACCAAAGCCAATCCGTTCTCCGCGTCCGCGAGTCTCGCACTGGTCGATGGAGACATCGGTGACCCGAAAACGGCTGCTAAGATCGTGGAAACAGCCGTATCCAGATTCGGCCGAATCGATGTGCTGATAAACAATGCGGGTATTTTTATTCCCAAATCTTTCACCGAATACACGACGGAAGATTTCAACTCCTTGGTTTCCACGACTCTTGGGGGCTTTCTGTACGTATCACAGTTATCGGTGAAGCAAATGTTGCAGCAGAAGAGCGGCAGCATCGTTAACGTGTCAACGACCCTGGTGGACCACCCTGTCTCCGGTGTACCGGTGACGGTTCAAGTGATGGCCAAGGGCAGTTTGCACGCGGTGACTCGCGCACTCGCAATGGAACACGCAAAAGACGGAATTCGCGTGAACACGGTCGCGCTCGGTGTAATCAAAACTCCGATGCACAAGCCCGAGACCTATGAGTTTCTGAAAGGGTTGCATCCCCTCGGCAGGATGGGAGAAATCAAGGAAGTTGTAGATTCCATTTTGTTCTTGACCGACGCAACGTTCACTACCGGCGAAATCCTGCACGTAGACGGCGGCGCGCACGCGGGCAAATGGTAACCGGCAAGAGCGCTCGGCCTGCCAGCGCCGAGCAGCGATTGCAAGAACTTGGTATTCAACTTCCGGCCCCACCAGAGCCGTTCGGCATATATGTGGAGGCTGTGCAGACGGGCAGCCTCCTCTTTCTGACCGGAGTGCTCCCCACGAATGGGCACGGAGCGAAATTCATTGGGCGTGTGGGCGCCGAACTCGATGTGGAAACGGGCCACAAGGCGGCTCGGCTGGCGGCGCTTAACGCCCTCGCGGTCGCAAGACAACATTTGGGATCGCTCGACAAAGTGACGCGAATCGTCCGGCTTGGGGTGGCGGTGGCAACTTCGGGAGATGTCCGAGAGCATCCCCGGGTGGCTGACGGCGCTTCCGAGTTGCTGCAGGACGTTTTTGGAAAAGGCAAAAACCCCAGTCGGCTAGTGTACGGGGTAGCAAGCCTTCCGCTGGGAACACCAGTCGAGCTGGAAGTGATCTTCGAGGTCTCTTAATGCCTCGCACACCATGCCGGTTTTGACCGGCGCACGGAGCAAAATAAAGATGACCACATATCAAAAAACCGACGCAGTAGCTGATTCAATCCAGGAAGACATAAAGGTGCGGTATACCGCCAAGACGAATACTTCGGGCGGTCGGCGCGGCGGCGGCTCCCGCAGTGATGACGGCCGCTTAGAGGTCAAGTTCTCGGCTCCGGGAGTCCCAGGGACTGGTACCAATCCGGAGCAATTGTTTGCCGCTGGTTGGTCGGCCTGTTTCATTAGCGCGATGGGGCTTGTGGCTAACAAGATGAAGGTCAAGCTTCCGTCTGACGTAGCCATCGATGCCGAAATAGACTTGTGCAATTCTGGCGACGTTTACTTCCTCCGAGCACGGCTGAAGGTCAGCCTGCCGGGCTTGGAACGCGAAGTCGCTCGGGCCATTGTGGACGCCACTCACAACCAGACTTGTGCATATTCCAACGCTACCCGGGGAAACATCGACGTTACGCTCAGCGTGGTGTAAGCCGAACTTGTAATGAGTACTACCACCCGCAAAGGATTGTCCGGTTCGTGGTGATCTAAGGAGACAAGATTTATGGGCAAAAGAGTCGCAATACTGGCAATTCGCGTATTGGTGGCCCTGAACCTTCTGTATGCCGCCATCTTCCTTAAGTTTGCAGCGGTGCCAGGTTCGGTGGCCCTGTTCACGCAGATGTCGCAAGCGGTTCACGGGTTGGTATCTCAGCCAGTATTCCGGCTAGGGTCAGGGATATTCGAGACGGTGACGGCGGTTCTGCTCCTGATTCGGAAGACAGCCAGATTGGGGGCGGGGTTAGTTGTTGTGTGGATGATCGCCGTAATTCTCAGTCACATTTTCGTCTTGGGCTATGGCTGGTTCTTCGTCGATGCTCTTATGGTGATGGTGGCGGCTGGCAACTTTCTCTTGCTGACGCGCAGACAATCCCATGGGAGCGAATCTGAAAGTGCGGGGACGATGGCTGCCGTACAAACGAACTGAAAATAATTGGCCGAACGAATGAAAGCGGAGCCACAAGATCCACGCGAGTAAGAAAGTTTATGGATATGCGGAATCAAGATCGTTTGCCGGAACAAAAAGGAGATTTGAATTGTCATCCATCACTGTTAGGATCCAAACCGAGAAACAAAATCCACGCATCGCAAGCCACCGCCGCACGGTCGCGCTTGCGATGGTCGCTCTTCTAGCCTCTTTTCTTGGATGGAACCCGATAGCTCGCGCTCAACATTTTCGGCTACGTTCGGGTGTCTCGAAAGAGGTTCAATCGGCCGGGAATAATTCAACACAGAAGCGTGACTCAAGGGAAGCAATCGGATTATTAGTCGCGCTGCAAGCGCGTCCAGGCAAGGAGGCCGATGCCGAGGCATTTCTAAAGTCCGCTCAGCCGCTGGCGCAGAATGAAGAAGAGACATTGAAATGGTATGCGATCAAGCTGGGGCCAGGGAAGTTCGGCATCTTCGATACCTTTGCGAATGAAGGGGACCGAAATGCCCACTTGAGTGGTGAGATTGCGAAGGCGTTGGGTGCGAGAGCCAACGAATTGTTTGCGGTTGCCCCGCAGGTTGAAAAAGTGAATGTCCTTGCAAGCACGTCATTGAAGGATTTGGAAGCAATCGGATTGTTAGTCACGCTGGAGACACGCCCAGGCAAGGAGGCCGATGCCGGGGCGTTTCTAAAGTCAGCTCAGCCACTCGCGCAGAAAGAAGAAGGGACCTCGAAGTGGTATGCAATCAAGCTTGGGCCGGGGAAGTTCGGCATCTTCGATACCTTCTCAAATGAAACGGGCCGTAGTGCCCACCTGAGTGGGGAGATTGCAAAGGCATTGGGTGCGCGAGCCAACGAATTGTTTGCGGTTCCCCCGCGGGTTGAAAAAGTCGAAGTCCTTGCAAGCGCACCTTTAAGACGCTGAGTGGGAGGGTCTGGATCTAAAAAAGGCACCGCGGGTGGCCGTGGCGCCTTCGCAAAATCGAATTTGGATACGGGTACGGTTTACTTGGCTTTCTTGTGGGTTTTCTTGGGGGCCTTCTTGGCTTTCTTTGCTATTCAAATATCTCTGCCTCTTTGAACAATTGTTGCCGAGGCACGCAAAGCGGATGAATCGCAATCCTGCCCGCTGCCACTCGTATACGGGCGGCTATCGCAGCTGTCAAGAAATTTCGGCGTCCAGAATCGATAAATCGAACGGGAGTTCGTAAACAATCGGCTCGACAGTTAAATGGCCCCCGACCGCGAGGAAAGAGTCTGCTGGGGGGCCGGTTGAAACTTATTGAGGAGATTCTGCTAGCGTTCCGCTGTAGTAGCCCTGCCGTGCCAGAATCGTCAAACCGTCGCGGCGGACGCGCACCTCGATCGAATGATAGTCCACCGCACGCTCGCCCCTCGGCGAGTACGTCAAAGTGTACTGGTTGCGCGCCGCTTCTGTAATCCGCGAATAAAACTCCGAAAACGCGTTCTGCTTGGCCCCGTAATAAATGTCGCCGCCCGTATCGTGCGAGTAGCTGACCAGCCGGTTGAACTTGCGCTCGAAATACGAACTGCCGGTCGCGACGCTGTAGACGCTGATTTCCTGGCGCAGCAGTTCGGCCTTGGTCTCGTCATAGCTGTGGGTGTTGAACTTCGCGCCGTTCTGCCCGTCGGAAATCAGGAGGATCACCTTGCGGCGCTTGCGGCTGTCGCGATCCTTCAAGAGCTCCGCGGCTTCGAACATGGCATCATCGAGCGCTTTCGTGGGCTGGCCCTTGATGGCCTGAAGACCAGCCGGATTCGGCGGTGCACCAGGTGCCGGGATGCCACTGACGGTCGGCCCGTTGAAAGGACCCCCGGGAGGAGCCACAGAAGGCTCGGAGGAAAGATCGGTGCGCTTCAATTGGGTGAGCAGATTGTCCTGGTCTTTGGTAAAGCCCTTGCCTTCGTGAAAAAACTGGTCGAAGCGGCAGATAGAGGCTTCGTCGCTGGTGCTGAGGCCACCGACGATGGAGGTGAGGCTTGGCTCGACCTGCTGCTCGTCCTTGCGCTTCAGATCGTTGTCAATCAGGATGACCAACGAAAGCGGCACGGTTTCGACGGAGAGCCTGGTAATCTCCTGCTCAATGTTGTCCTCAAAGATGCGAAACTCGTCTCGCCTCAAGTCTGGGACCAAATTGCCGCTACGGTCTTTCACGGTGACCGGCACAACCACCGTTTTAACGCTGATTCGGATCGGCGCCTGGCCCTTTTGTTTGTCGGCGGGTTTGGGCTCCTGCGCAGGGGATGGCGCGGCGGGCTTTGGCGGCGTGGGATCCTGCCCGAAGACGGCCGCGGCAAAGAAACAAAACGCGGGTACGGCAGCGAAAAAGGCTCTTTTTCGTGGACAATTCATGTTGTTCGGGCCAAACTTTCCGGGTTAGTGTGATTTCAGGTGCTGCCGAGCATTCGACGCATCCCGCAGGCCAGTTGGTTGCATCGTAACAGTGGACGCTACCCCAGGCGTGGGGGCACAAGACCAGATGCAAACTAGCAGCCCTTCGCCTACCAAGACCTCAATTAAGGATACCGGGAAACAGTGAAATCCGTGAGTACGAAGATGCGAGTGTGGAAGATGTTGGCTGAGTACACGCTGGCGTGCGGCGCGGCATTAACGGTGGCGACCCCGGCCGTGCCACAAGGGCAGGGACAGGCTCAGAATCCTCCGACCATCAAGACGGAGGTCAGCCTGGTCAACCTGTTTGCGACGGTGCGAGACAAAAACAAGCGCGTGGTCACCGACCTGAAGCAGGAAAATTTCAAGATTTCCGAAGACGGCCACGAAGAGAAGATCGCGTTCTTTTCGCGGGAAATGATGCTTCCGATTACTCTCGGGCTCCTGCTGGACACCTCCGGCAGCGAACAGAACATGCTTGGAGCGATTCAGGGCGCTGGCAGCCGATTCATGCGCCGCGTTATGCGCAAAGGCGATGAAGCAATGGTGATTTCCTTCGACACGGACGTGGACCTGCTGTCTGACTTCACGGATGACCATTCGATTCTGGACCGGGCCATCAATAAGGCGCGCATCAATACGCCGGGCGGCGGATACATCGCTGGGAATCCCGGGCCGGTTGGATCAGGAAATATGACCGGGACGGCGCTTTACGACGCCATTTATCTGGCGTGCGGAGAAAAGTTGAATGGAGAAGCAGGGCGCAAGGCGATTGTGATCGTCACGGATGCCCAGGACGAAGGCAGCAAGGTAAAACTGGAAGAAGCGATTGAGTCCGCGCAACGGACAGACACGGTGATTCACGTACTGCTGGTGGCTGATCCGCGCTACGGGGGAAATGGCGGAGTCGCTCGGCGCCTCGCCGATGATACCGGCGGCCGCGTCATTTACGTAAGCTCCGAGAAAAAACTGGAAGAAGCCTTTGACCAGATTTCCGAAGAACTCAGGAGCCAATACACCCTCGGCTACTACCCCACCAACAATAGCCGGGACGGCAAATTCCGTAAGATCAAGCTCGACGTCGATAACCACGACTTTAAAGTTCTCGCGCGTAAAGGCTACTACGCCCCCAGACACTAGCCCGCTTTACTCTCACCGATTGACCGGAAGCAACTGCTTGGCTAACATCACATGGCGGTCAGGGATCGCATTCAACTAGCCAAATGAACCAGGACAAAATTGCCCACTATCGAATCGTCCGCCAACTCGGCGCGGGCGGGATGGGATTGGTGTACGAAGCCGAAGACACCAAGCTGGGCCGCCGTGTTGCGCTGAAATTTCTGAAAGAAAGCGCGGTGCACGACGCCGGTTCGCTGGAACGGTTTCTGCGGGAAGCGCGCTCCGCGTCCGCGCTGAATCACCCTGGCATTTGCACCATCTATGCGATCGAAGAGTGCGACGGCCGGACATTCATCGCCATGGAGCTTCTGGAGGGCGAATCCCTCGACAAGGTGCTTCACCGCGGGACGATGCCCATTACTCACTGCGTGGAAGTCTGCATTGAAATTGCAGATGCGCTTGATGCGGCCCACAAAAAAGGCATCGTCCATCGCGACATCAAGCCCGCTAACATTTTCCTTACCAGCCGCTGCGCCACCAAGATTCTGGATTTCGGGCTGGCCAAATTGATGGAGGTGGAGGGCGGCCCCTCCGAGGATACCCTCGCCGATTCCGACACCATCTTCCAGACGAATCCCGGAACCACCGTCGGCACCGTGGTCTACATGTCGCCCGAGCAGGCGCGTGGTGAGGCTCTTGACGCGCGTACCGACCTTTTTTCGCTCGGCTCCGTAATGTACGGCATGGTCACGGGACGCCATCCGTTTCAGGGCTCCACCAGCGCCGTAATTTTCGCCAACATCCTGCACGCCGCGCCGGTCTCCCCGGTGCAGTTCAACAGCGACATTCCGGCGGAATTGGAACGGATCATCAACAAACTTTTGGAGAAGGATCGCGAGATGCGCTACCAGGTGGCCGCCGAGTTGCGCGCCGACCTGAAGCGCCTGCTGCGCGAGCTTGAACCGGGCCGCCCATCTTCGGACTCGAGCGTCGCGGCCAGTCGAGCGAGCATGAGCGCCGCACACGCCGCCGCAAGATCCTCTGGTCCGCTGCACAAACCGATCAGCAGCACGGACCTGGTGGAAGCGGCCAACCAGAACAAGCTGGGCACTGGGGTGATCCTGGGATTGGTTGTAGTGGTGGCGTTGGCCGCCGCTTACGGTGCCTATACTTTTTTGCAGAAGGGCAAGCATCTCCCGTTCGAAAAATTCGGCATCGAAAATATTTCGAACAACGGCCATATCTCGCAAGCCGCAATCTCTCCCGACGGGAAATATCTGCTGCAAGCGCTGGAGGAGAATGGATTGCAGTCCCTGTGGCTGCATCATATTCCCACGCAGACGAACAAGGAGGTGGTGGAGCCGGCGGCGACCCTGTATGAAGGCCTGACGTTTTCGCCAGACGGCAACTACATCTATTTCGTCCGCCGGGAAGAAGCGGAAGAAAGCATATCCGTCCTGTATCGGGCCTCGATGCTGGGCGGCGAGCCAAAGGTCCTTGTCCGCGACGTCGACAGCCCGATCACGTTTTCACCAGATGGGGCGCACTTTGCTTTCCTCCGACAACTTCACGATTCGCCGAAGTGGGACCTAGTGGTCGCGAAGAGTGACGGCGCGATCGAGCGGAACATTTTTACCGGCCGCCTTCTCAAGAGCGACAGTTACGTC
>DATLVJ010000194.1:0-3096 GCA_035577585.1 Candidatus Limnocylindrales bacterium | reverse complement strand
CGTCGTCTTCGAGCAGAGCAAAATGCTGCTGCCCACGTACGACGTATTCGACGAGTCGCGATACTTCCAGCCCGGCGAAAAAGATTACGTTTACGGCATGGGCCGCGAGCAGCTTGGCATCACCATTTGCGAAGACGTGTGGAACGACAAGAATTTCTGGGCCAAGCCTCGCTATGCGCGCGATCCTGTAACTGAGCTTGTCCAACAGGGAACCAGCATTCTTCTAAATATTTCGGCTTCGCCCTACACCATCGACAAGCGCTCCCTGCGCATCGAAATGCTTCGCTCCATCGCCCAGCAGCATCGCCGCCCCATCATCTACGTCAACCAGGTCGGCGGCGACGATTCGCTCATCTTTGACGGTGCCAGCATGGCTCTCACGCCCGACGGCCACATCGCCGCGCAAGCCAAAGCCTTCGAAGAAGATCTCGTCCTCTTCGACACGGTTACCGGCAAAGGCGACGTCCACCCCCAAACTAAAGAAGAAATCGCCTACGCGTATCAGGCGATAATCACGGGCACGCGCGACTACGTTCGCAAATGCAATTTCAGCAAAGCCATCGTCGGCCTCAGCGGAGGGGTCGATTCCGCCGTCGTCGCCGCCATCGCCGTGGACGCCCTGGGCAAGGCAAATGTTCTCGGTGTCTCCATGCCCGGCCCGTACTCCTCGGAAGGAAGCCAGACCGACGCCAAATGCCTGGCCCACAATCTGGGTATCGAATTCCTCACCGTTCCCATCACATCGGTGTTTGATTCCTACATCGGGTCGCTCAAGCCCGTGTTCAGCAATCGTCCCGTGGACGCCACGGAAGAAAACATCCAGGCCCGCATCCGCGGCAACTACCTGATGGCTCTTTCGAATAAATTCGGTTCCATGGTCCTCAGTACCGGCAACAAATCCGAGATCGCCGTCGGCTACTGCACGCTTTATGGCGACATGGCCGGTGGCCTCGCGGTTATCTCCGATGTGCCGAAGCTGATGGTCTACGAGCTTGCCGAGTACATAAATCGCGAAAGGGAACTGATTCCCCGCTCGACCATCGAGAAACCTCCCAGCGCCGAACTGCGTCCAAACCAGAAGGACTCGGACTCCCTGCCTCCTTACGAAGTGCTGGACCGCATCCTGAAGGCCTATATCGAGGAGGTGAAAACGCCCGTGGAGATTGCCGAAGAATTTGGCTACGACCTGCCGCTGGTTCGAAATATTGCCATGCTCGTGGACCGTAACGAATACAAGCGCAAACAAGCCGCGCCCGGCCTTAAGATCACTTCGCGCGCCTTCGGCTTCGGCCGCCCCTTTCCCATCGCGCAGCGCTTCGTCCCATGAGGGGCCCTGAATTTGTAGCGGCCGCCTTCCGAGGCGGGCGCATTTTGACTTCAACTAAAAAGGACCACCCTCGCGTGAAAAACAAATTCCGCCCTCTCGCATTCCTGATCTTCGCCGTGTTCGCCACATCTTTCGCGCACGCGCAACAACCAGCCCCCGCGCAATCTCCGTTGCAAAAAAATATCGAAAATTATCTCCGCCGCGCCTTCGCTCTCGGCCCCGACGTCCAAATCACCGTCGCCGCGCCCGCCGAAATAGGGAACTCCGGCCTGCTCGAAACCAACATCGACGTTAAAACCGAGCAGGGCTCCGACAAGGTCAAGATGTACATCACCAAAGACGGCCGCTACCTCCTCCGCGGCGAACTCTCTGACCTTTCGAAAGATCCGCTCGCCGAAAACACCTCCAAGCTGGACCTCTCGAAGTCCCCGGTTCTCGGCGATCCCAAAGCCACCGTCACCATCGTTGAGTTCGCCGACTTTGAATGCCCCGTCTGCCGCAACCTCCACGACGCCCTCCGCGGACTCTTGCCCAACTATCCACAGGTCAAGCTCATCTTCAAGGATTTTCCCATCGACCAGATCCATCCCTGGGCGCGCACCGCATCTCTCGCCGGCCGCTGCACCTACCAGCAGGACCCTGCAGCCTTCTGGAAGTTCTACGATTTCATCTACGACAAGCAGGACCTGGTCTCCGCCGCCAACGTCTACGACAAGGTCGTGGATTTCGCCGGCCAGGCCAACCTGAACCAGGACGCCTTCAAAGCCTGCCTCGCCGCTCCCCAGACCACCGCCGAGGTGGACGCCAGCCTCGCCAACGGCAACCTACTCGAAGTCCGCAGCACCCCCACGCTCTTCATCAACGGCCGGCGCATCGTCGGTGCCGACCCGCACGGCATCCAGCAATACATCGACTACGAACTTGCCCAACAAAAATCCGCAAAGAAATAAGCTCCGATTATTTTTGAGGGTTGAAGCGGAACTTCCGCTTTGACACGTCGACTCAATCTGCCAACTCGACATCAAGAAACTGAGAAGCTACAACGCGAGGTACAGAAAGGGAACGTCTAGGGAGCGACGAAGCTACACAGAGTGTAGAGGAGCAAAGGAAGCCGATTTACTAGTTAACATAATATAGCTTATGGGACGTAATGTCAAGCCCTTTCTTCAACTATTTCCGCCTTTTCTTATGCTTCTCCTAAGGTCTGTCCTGGCTGGCGCGGGGGGTGCGCCAGCCAGGACCCTGCAGGGTCGGTGGGCTTCCTGAGGTTATGGGGTGAGCTCTGTGGCACAGTTTCTCTTGTTGGCCCTGAGCCGCTTTGCGAAGGGACTGTGCTCTTCGATTTCAAACGTAATCACAAGTGCGCGGCTTTTGCCGCAATCGCTCCCGCCGCCGCGCCGATCGCAAACCATTTCGCCGCCCTGGCAATCCTTCGCAGCACGGATCCGCCCTTCGCCGCCCGCAGGGCATCATCCCGTTCCCTGCCGAGCGCCTGGCTCTTCATCTTTTCATCGGCGAGATCCGCTTGAGCCGCCCCCAATTTTGCCTGGCAGGCTTTGCACTCCACGGCAAAGTCGTACAGGGGTTTCAAATCCGCAGCAGGGAAATTGACCTTCGGCTGAAGCTCATCGGGGACACTTGTACCATTCTTGCCCGTGTAGGGCCCGCTTTCCGAAGCGGGCCGCTCGACACCACCCGTTGCGTTCTTCGCGGCTGCCGGTTCCGGCTCAATCGTTATCGGCGCCGGCAAGGTAAGCACATCCGGCAGG
>DATLVJ010000193.1:0-5481 GCA_035577585.1 Candidatus Limnocylindrales bacterium | reverse complement strand
CCGGGCATCCAGTTCGCCCTTCTTTTCCTGGTCCAGCCGATCGAATTCCGCTTCCATAAATTTCATGTAATCCTGCCTGGAGACATGCCTTTCTTGTCCATTCGCATCAGAGGCAGGAGCTGCCGGACTTGATCCTCTGCTATTGCCAGATTATCCTGCGGCCTGGGCACGGGCATTTTCTGAGCAGTCGCGCTGCAAAGCACTGTTCCTGCCGCGACCAGGACTGTGCTCATCCCGATGATCCGAATTTTGTTGTTCCGCGTAAGCATAATAGTCTCCATGGAACGCTTGCCTGCACGGTCTCCACGCACCGGCCGTGTCCGTCAGGTTCGTTCTCGCCAGGTGCGATTGATCCGCTCCCGGATTGCGCCAATCTACACCGGGTTTTGCCGAGGCCGGTTACGCAATGATTGGATGGAAAGAATCGAAAATGTTGGGAACTGCTTGAGGTGCGAGCAGTACAAGTGCGAGATCCTCCGCGGCAAGATCGGTGTCTGGCGTTTCTTCGACCACGATTTGTTCGCGGTCCTGTGGCGTACCAGTGAGTTTATTGCGGTGATGATATTCTGATTGTGGAGGCGAAAGGGGTCCGGTGACCTTCCCGGCCTTCAAAGCCGGCGATTCGGCCCTTCGCGGGTCGAATGGTGGATTCGACTTCCACACGCCTCCGCCAAATGTCCTCAATGTTTATGCGGCTATTTCGATTGTCTTTTCTTTGTCTGCCGTGCATCTGCCGAGGGAATAGGCTTCCAAGTGGACCGAATTGCGTTCTCTAAAGCCTCTTGGCGCTCGGGAATCCACTTAGAATAGTGCCTTCGAACGACCTCTTCGCCGTCTCCTAAGACCGTGGCCACAAACGCGGTCGGTACGCCCTTGACCAAAAGCCGCTTTGCGCACGTATGCCGAAATTGATGTGGGTGTCCCTCGATTCCAGCCGCCTTAAAAACCTTCGTATAAATCTTCCGCCAGTTCTTCGTTAAATCCTCCAAGTCGCTCTTTCCCGTCCAAAACGGCGTTTCTCCGTCCAACGCGATAACAGATTCCGCTATTTCATCGGAAACGGGACACGAAACTGCGGTCCCGGTCTTTGCTCTCCGCAGTTCAACGGAATATCCGTGGCCGTTTTTCGTAATGCGGTTTTTCGACATCATCGTTGCGTCGCCAATGGCTAGCCCTGTGGCCAGCATCAAATTAGTGAGCACAACAAGCCGGTCTTGATTGGGTCCGGTGTACGCCTTGCACGCCTTCAAAATCTTTTCGACCTCTTCCTCGGTGAAGGGAATTACATCCGTGTCGCCGACCTTGGGAGACTTGAGGGGTGTCGCCGGGGATTCCTTGAGCCAATTATCCCCATTCTCCACACACCAACGGAAAAATCTTTTCAGCCGCTCTATGTGCTTGCCAGAGGTGCGAGGGCTGTAAGTCGTCCACGAATTGCGGAACTCTCGCACTTGCACAACGCCTAGCTGCGTCAGGAATACGTAGCCTTTATCCTTGGCGAACGCATTGAGTTTGCCGAGGATAATTTTGTACTGTTTTAACGTCGAAGGCTTAACAGCATTTTTCGCATCGGCTTCGAACGCCTCAATCGCCTTCCGAACCGTGACGGCTTCACCCGCGGAAGGGATGCCGTCAGCTTCCATCCCGCGCGCTCTTCGCTGCGCCGCTTGCCAGTCTTTGAGTCTGAGCGATTTGCGTACCCGCTGGCCGTCCGGCAAGGTCCAGTCCATCCAAATAGGACACTGGCATTTTATGTAATCCCGGCTGTCGTGGGGGCACCGCTTCGTGTGCCATCTAAACAAGGTCAGCATTACGCGGATAACCTCGTGTGAACACGTTCGGCCACCGATTCTGGAATTCTAAGAGTCTTATACCGCCTCCGACTCCGTGTGCCGTCGCGTCCGATCTTGAGCACACCTTCCTCCCGCTGAAAAATATCCCGGATGGTTTGAACGGAAACACCCCATATTTTCGCAAGCTCTTGGGGCGTCCAATGCTTCTCACCCATCAACATTGCGCGGTTGGGTTTAAATGGACGCCACGCGCGGAACTTCTCGGAATCAATCAAAAGGGCAACCGCATTGGCGAGGCTAGTGGCGTAGCTGGAGGCGTGGGTCATTTCGCCCTCTTGAGGTATTCGCGCAGGGCACGGCGGACAATTTCGGTCGGCAACGCTCCGGTCTTCTTGCTGCGGGCCATCAGCTTCTTACTTTGGTCGGGTTCAAGGTAAACGACGTGCCGGACTTTTATTCGCATGGTGCACCATAATACACCGTAGGGCAGCTAGGCCAATAGTACTATTCTCGCAGACCGTGCTCCGGGCGACAATCCAAGCATGAAGCTCGCTATCCAAATCCTGCTTGCCCTTGTCGTGGTGGCTGGTACAGCTTGGGGCGGCCTCCAGTTGGTTGGTCACAAGAACGCCAAGAATAATGTTGCGCTAGCGGAAGCGTTGATTCGCCGGGACCGAGTCAGAACCCCGAATGAGAAATTGGAGTTTACCAGCCTGAAAGCGACGCCGAATGGCTCCGTCTGCATCGAGTTCACGAGTCAAGATGCCCGACCGGAGTCGATTCGTATCGAGCGGGCAGTGTTCGACACCGGCGGGATTTCGTATGTCGCCGCGGATGAGTATTGGGCGAAGTGCCGGCTGGTCAGCGAGGATTTCACTTACAAGACCCAATAGCGGAACCATCCGCATCCCCCCTCGCTTGAATTCACATCTCGCCCGTCGTATTGTCTCCCCGTGCCAGCCAAGCAGCCCGACCACAATTATAAAATCGGCGACCGCGTCGAAGTGACTTTGCACGATGGGCGAATAGTGGAGGCGGTGGTGAAAGCAGTGATTGACCGTACTGACGGGAAGCGATTGCAGGTCGATTACGGCAAGGACGAAACCGCGTTAGTACATCTCTGGCAGGTACACACGACGAAGTAACAACCACTGCGCCGGTTACGGCCCGCGCGCCGGTGAAGCAATTTTGGGATTTGTGGGAAAAGAAGTAAGATCAATTCTCCTACCTCTGCCAATCCAATATCCCGAGTTCAGAATGCCAAAATGCGTTGTCCGGTTACGGGACACCCTCGATATCCAACATAGCGTGGTTGTTTATGCGGAATCCCTATACGAGGCTGTGGTGCGTGGTTTGAATCAACTTGCGCAAGTAGGATGGGAATCCCACGCGGACGAAACAATCAAACAAGTCGAGGTGGAAATTTATCAGGAACCAACAAGGCATATTGTCGATGTTCCGAAATTATTGAAATGGATTAATCAGAATGCAATGAGTCCGAGGCAGCAAACGCTGAAAGAGAAATTGCGAACGTTGCTCGGGACGCGATAGTGTTTACTTGCGCTTACCCACCAATTTCTTCACCTTCTCTACCATAGAATTCCTATCCTCGATCTCGGCGCGAAGACGAGCAAATACATACTCGAACACATCTTTGATCTCGTCGGCGATCACCAAACAATCTTGGTCTGATTTGGCATGCATTCCCTCGCTCAACAAGCCATAGATAGCAGCCAACGGATTGGCTCCGTCAGGCTTCATGTAGGTTGGAATCGCTTCTGACGCGAGCCGAAGCCGCTCGTCGTAACTAATCTTGTTATCCTTTGCGGCTCTTATCTTTGCGACAACTGCGGCCTCGGTGCCGTAGCTTTCGGCTTGCGCGGCCACAACTTCGATGAGTTCGTTTGTTTTGTTCTCAACGACTCGGCGCATGTAAGCGAGAGCACCAATGCCGAAGTTATGGTTCCGGCAGACCAACGCATTTTTGTACAACTCCGCGTCGTCTCCGAGTCGCTTACTGACATCAGTCGGAATATTTATTGATTGCGGAGGGAATTGCCCGATCTTCTGAATGCCCGTTTCCGCTGTGCCGACAGCAATCCGCCGCAAAAAGATCGCAACGCCCTGCTCCTGACATAGTTGGCAAACATAGGAAACATAGAAACCACCGAGGCCTACCAACTGGTAAAGATTGCCCCGGGTTTTTACAACCCATGTAGTTTCCTTCTCGCACGTGTCGCAATGGAGGGAGACATTATCAGGTGGAAAGAAGTTCTCGATGTCACACTGAGCATAGAGCGGCCACTCTTCGATGAACGACTCACGTGTCGCCGGGTTTTTCACGCGCATCTCCTAAAATCTGATTAGAGACCGTCTGACCTTGGTTAATTGTACCAAGAGGAGACTACTGTCACCTGTGTTATAAGTTTCAAATGCCCAAGATCATCGAGCAATGGCTGCTCTTCAACTACGTCGAAGGTCAGTTCACGCCACTATCGAAGCCGTTCAAAACGAAATCGGCAGCGGAGAAGGCGCGAGAGAAATACCCGGAGCGGGAGCGGCGGGGAGTTGCGGTTGGTGTGATTCG
This sequence comes from Candidatus Limnocylindrales bacterium, assembly GCA_035577585.1. Taxonomy (GTDB): domain Bacteria; phylum Acidobacteriota; class Terriglobia; order Acidiferrales; family UBA7541; genus Acidiferrum. Next base: position 1,101 of record DATLVJ010000193.1, on the reverse strand, counting down.
GATAAAGCGATAAATGCAAGTCAACTTAATTGGGTTAATGTAAAATCCGTGACCGTCCCGCTCGCCCCGCTCGCGTTTGCCGTCGTTATCGTTTCCACGGGCATTTTGACATCGGTTTCGATGTGCGGCGGCTGCACTCCGTCGTGATGGCGCTCAACCAGAACGGCCTCTGTTGTAAGTGCGGCGAGCACGACCAAGGCTGGAATTTTCTTTTCCATAAATCACATTCTACTACAAGTGCAGTGGAGGCGACTGGGCGACTTACTTCTTGCTCGGCCTGTAGTCGTCCGCGCGGTTCTTTGTGAAATCCTTTTATCGAATTCTTGTAACCTGAAGTGGGTCGAGACGAATTTCAAATTCACCTTCGAATAAGCATTCGTTGGACGTAACCCGAGTCAACTTGACTAACGCCACTAGGCCTTCAATCTTGCCAAGGTCATGGTGGGACGCGGCCCAATAGACCCGTCGAGCCAAGGTTTGACAAAACATATCGGGCGCAAACAACCGCCCTGTTGAGTTCTTTAGAACCAACGCTAATTTAAACGCTCGATTCACCTTGAAATACACTTCGCCCTTGCTTTGTTCTAACCACTGACCCGTAGTTCGAGCGATTTCTTTTCCGTTCTGCTTGTAAATGATTGTTCCTCGACTAGAACGTCTTTCGGTGTCAGTCCAACTGTCGAGTCATTTGTAAACCCGACCACCACTGCTACTAGATGTCCTTGGTACGGCACAATATTGGATGGGAACGGGCTTAATCTTCCGTTCGGGTATTCCTCAATAGGAAGCGTCTCGCAACCCGCATAATCAATATTATGTCTGGGCCTAGGCTCTGGCTCGGAAAGTGAATTGGGCTGTGCGGGAAGCACGACAGTTCCGATTGATATCCGGGAGTTGTCGAGATAGTTTCCCTGTCCGCCTTGGGCAGGGGAATCGGCAATCTTTGCGCCCTGAGCCGTGTGGCCTATGCCGGAGTCATCAGGATTCGACACCAGTTTCTTAATGGCCTTCAACGCCTCATTCCCGATGCCGCTAAAAATCCATTCGAACATCATGGCCTATGATAGCAAAATTTCTGTGCTAGATAGTTTCGACCGGGTG
>DATLVJ010000192.1:0-5227 GCA_035577585.1 Candidatus Limnocylindrales bacterium | reverse complement strand
CGGAATGAAACGACGAAGCCGGAGCTTCTGGAGCCCGGCAGAATTTACAAACTGACGCTGGATCGAATGCTAACGAGCAACACTTTCTTGAAGGGACACAAGATCCGAGTGCAGCTCAGCGGCGCATTTTATCCGCACTTTTCCCGGAATCTGCAAACCGGCAAATCCGAGATCGTCTCAAAAGAAAGCCGGGTTGGGCGGATCACGGTGCACCACGACTCGGAGCACGCCTCGCGCGTGATATTTCCGATCATTGAAAAATAACCTAGGCCCGCCCTACTGACATTCCACGGGCGGAATGTAACGCTCCGGAAACTTCCGCCGCTTTGACCTGTCAGCTGGGTCGCTCGATGGGATAATTGGACGAAAATGAGTGTCCAACCACCACTGAATCCCGCGCCAGAGAAGCATCGTCGCGTATCGGTTGAGGAACAGCCGACGGGAGTGCGGGCGGTTGTGTATTCGTTTTTGGGTCTTATGCTGCAGGTGATTATCGAATGGCTGGTGCGGCTGACCGGGAAAAGGATTCGCAAGAGCGAAGCTCCCTGGCTCGATTGCGTGCTCGGCAAACCGGGCGTGATTGGCACGGGAGTTTACCAGCGAATCGCCGAAGAGGAGAAACTGGAAATCAGCCAGCCGCCGGATGCGGGGCTGATCCCGAGCTTTGAGAGCTTGCGCGGGCCATCGTTTGATCCCGAGCGGGTGGACCCGCGAATCCGGCATTTTTATGAGCACACGGCGCTGTACAAACTGGAAGTATGGAGCGAGGTGTATTTCGCGGGGAAGTTTGTCCTGTGGCTGCTGGTGGAATTCATCAGCCGCCGCATGGACCAGCTGAATTTCCCGATCTCTTCGCTGGAAGTGGCGAAAGGAATGACCAGCGAGGTCGTGAAATTGTGCAAGCCCGGCTCAGGGAATTTGGCGTATACCGGATGGCTGCGGCGATTCCGCGCAACCGGGAAAGTGATTTATGCGGGACTTTATTCCGTCGCGCAGACTCCGGGAGAAGCGAACCCCTGCGTGAAGGTGACTTTCCCGTGTTTTGGAAGCAGCAACGTATATTTGCGGTCCTGCGTATACGCGGATGGGACGTTTGGATTGGTCTCTACCGGGGCGGCATTTGGGAGATCTGGATTCTACCGTGTCGTGGAATCGGGCGCTGAGCACTGGCGAGTGCGGAACTTCACGACCCTGCACGAGATTTTCCACGTGTACGCGGATGAAGACGGCGTTCTTCGCACGGACCACGAGATTACCTTTGTGGGGCTTACGATCCTGAAGCTGCACTACAAGATGACGTTGGCATCGAACGCGAATGCTCAATCCGTGCGGGAAGTCCGTTCCTCACTTCAACCTGCTTGAGTTCTCCCAAAGACGAATCAGAGTTCTTCTCGCGATGGATGTTTAATCTGAGACGGAATATCCATTTTTTACAAGACGCAAATGCGATTCAACTTAGTCGACCCGCAGTCCAAAAAAATGCGCCCGCCTCGGAAGGCGGCCGCTACAAAAGGCGCGGGAGCTTAGTCGTGACGGGCGCCGTGGAGGACCTGGACGGCGTGCGGGAGGAGTTGGGCCAAGGTGTCGAGAGATTCGACGGCGCCTTTGGGGCTGCCCGGTAGATTGAGGATTAGCGAAACGTTGCGGACGACAGCGACGCCGCGAGACAAAACAGCGTTCGGGGTCTGCTCCGCGCCCTTGCGGCGCATTTCTTCAGCGAGGCCGGGAATCACCTTTTCGGCGATGTCGAGCGTGGCTTCAGGCGTGTTGTCACGCGGGCCGAGGCCGGTGCCCCCGGTAGTGAGAATCAGATCCACGCGGCGCGAATCGGCGAGTTGGCGGAGATGCGAACGCACCTGGCCGGGATCATCCGAACATTTGAGCGACGAGGTGACTTCCCAGCCGAGTTCGCGGCAGCGTTGAATGACTGCGGGGCCGGAAAGGTCAATGCGCTCGTCCCGAGCAACGGTATCGCTGATGGTGAGCACGGCAACGCGCATAGGGGCGGTCAATTCGAGGGAACCGCGTCGCGGCTGGCTTCGTCCATCAGGCGCATGGCTTCCATGAGCAGGCCGGTGGTACTGCGCGTGGTGGTGGTATTGGACGAAGCGTTGGCGGCGTTGAAATCGATTTCGAACTCGCCTTCGGTCCAGAGCAAGACTTTATAGACGGCGTCGTCGCCAACGAGGGTGCCGATTTTCGCGTCGCGGCACTGTCCGTTGGCAAAATATAGCTCGCCAGCTTCGGTGCCTTTATGCACCTGCAGGCGGCAGGACTTCTGCCCCATCTCGAGCGACTGCATCAGGTCAATCATGCTCATTTCTTCCAGGCGGCCCTGAATGACGCCGGGACGCGAAGCGCGCTTCTGCAGCTTCTCAAGATGCAGGCGGTCGACAATTTTCTTGGCCATGCGAACGAGATCCTTGGCCAGAAAAGGCTTGGCGATGAAGTCTTCCACGCCATCCACCAACGGGCGCAGCTTTTCTTCGATATCGGTGCGACTGGCCATGAAGAGAAACGGGATGTGGCGAGTGGCTTCGCGGCCGCGAAGTTTTTCGAAGAGTTGACGGCCATCCAGGCCCGGCATTTTGTAATCGCAAAGGATGACGTCGGGAGGCTCGTCGATCACCTTAAGAAGTGCGTCGGCGCCGTCGTTGGCGATCAATACTTCACAAAAAGGCTCAAGGGATTTGGAGACGAGGTCGCGCATCAGCGGATTGTCGTCCGCCAGAAGGAGTTTGACGGTTTTGCCGGCAGCAGCCATCATTTGCGGCCTGCCCCTGGTTTTCGCCTGGAAGGACGCAGGTAGTCGCCGCTCTTTCCACCCGTTTTTTCCAGCAGGTGAATGTGCGCGATTTCAATGCCTTTATCGAGTGCCTTGCACATGTCGTAGACCGTGAGAGCGGCACAGGTAACCGCGACCAGCGCTTCCATCTCCACGCCTGTTTGCGCCGCGGCGGTTGCCCGGGACTGGAGTTCCACTCCATCTTTGCACAGGCGGGGAGTCACATCAATGTGGGTGAGGGGGATAGGATGACAAAGAGGTATCCACTCCGCGGTGCGCTTGGCGGCGGCGATGCCCGCGATGCGGGCGATTTCAAGAGGATTGCCCTTGGGGTTTTTCAGGCGGCGGATGGCGCGGAGCACTTTCGGAGACATGCGGACGAAAGCGTGGGCGATGGCGGTGCGGGTGGTGACGGCTTTGGCGGAGACGTCGACCATGCTGACTTCGCCGCGGGTGGTGTAGTGAGAGAGTTTTGGCAATTCGGCCTCAGTCGAAGGGGCCCGTCCCGTAAAAGCATCCGGGACGCAAAAGTTGCGCCTCAGAAGGACGGGCCCTACAAAATCACGGAATTAGATTACGTCGAGGCGCGGCAGAACGGAAACTTTCTCTCCGGCCGGAATGTCTTGGCGGTCAGCCGGGACGACGATGAAGCAGTTGGCGTGGGTCAAGGCGGCGATGTCGCCGGAGCCTTGCCACGTAAGCGGACAGACTTCCGGAGAGATGCCGGTCCATTCGAAATGAGCGGGAAGAAAGTGCGTGAGCCCAGGCTTTTCATGAAGGGTTTTGGTGAGGTTGGCTTCGAGAAGAGGAAGCGGGCGCGGGCGGGCGCCGCCGAGCACGTCGATTGCGGGAGTGACGAAGAGTTGGAATGTCACCATGGTGGAGACAGGATTACCCGGGAGGCCGAAGACAAAGGTGTCGCGGCAACGGCCAAAGACAGCGGGCTTGCCGGGCCGGATGGCGACCGCGTCGAAATAAAATTCGGCACCGAGGGATTTCAGGACGGTTTCGACAAGATCGTACTTGCCCATCGAAACGCCGCCAGACAGAACGAGGATGTCTTCCTTGAGGCCGAGTTCGATTTTGGCGCCAAGGTCGTCGACGCGATCGAGCGCATTGCCGAGGGGAACGGGTTCTCCCCCGGCCAGACGGACTTGGGCAGCGAGGGAAACGCTGTTGCTGTTGCGAATGTGGAAGGGGCCCGGTTTTTCGGTTACGGGAACAACTTCGTCGCCGGTGGAGAGGATAGCGACGCGCGGGCGGCGGGCGCAAAGCAGTTCCGCAGCGCCGACTTGGGCGGCCAGGGCGAGTTCCGCAAAGCCGAGACGGAGGCCCGGCTTCAGGGCGATGTCGCCGGAATGAGCTTCGCTTCCCTTTTTCACGATGTTTTGGCCAGGGTTTGTGGGGCGGTCGAACGTGACTCTGTCACCTGCGCGTTCCGTGAATTCGATCATGACTACCGCGTCGGCGCCCGCGGGCACGGCCGCGCCGGTCATGATCTGGATGCAACTGCCGGGAGCCAGGGGCTGGGTGACGGAGTCGCCGGCTTTGATCTCGCCCACACAGCGTAACGTTGCGCCTTTGGCGGCATCGATCGCGCGAACGGCGAAGCCATCGCGGGTGGAGCGGTCGAAAGGAGGATAGTCGCGATCGGAGCGGACTTCCTGAGCAAGAGCGTCACCGAGGGCGTCGGTGAGGTATTTCTTGAAGGTTATGCGTGGATGGGAGGCGAGATGCGGCGTGGTTTTTTGGATGACGAGTTTGCGGGCGTCTTGGAATGGAAGCATTCATGCGTCCTTGAGAAGCAAAGAACAGCCATTGTAGCGCGAGAACGCTTTCGCGGGAGTTGGGGGTACAAAAAGAGGTGGAGGGCAAGAACGAGGAGAAGAAACTGGTTGCCTTTCGATTGTAAGAGCCCACCCTTCGCAAACTGCGCGAAGGATGGGGCACCCTCAAGCTCTGATGTCAGGTGACGTAAGCTCGGGTTAAGAACTAGAGCCAGCGGGCGAGTAGGGTGCCGGGTTGGATGATGGTGGCGTCGCGCTCGGGGCCGGTGGAGATCATGCCGATTTCGACCTGGAGGAGGTCGGAGACGAAGCGCAGATAGTCGATAGCGGCTTTGGGGAGCTTGGCAGCGTCCTTCAGCCCGTAGGTGGATTCGCACCAGCCGGGCAGCGTTTTGTAGACGGGTGTGACGCGCTCGTAGACTTCGGCGGCAGCCGGCATTTCATGGATGGGCGAGCCTTTGTAGGTGTAGCCGACGCCGACGTGGATTTCGCGCTGGGTATCGAAAACGTCGAGCTTGGTGACGACCAGCGAATCGATGCCGTTGATCATTTTGGCATAGCGGAGTTCCGCGAGGTCCAGCCAGCCGCAGCGGCGCGGGCGGCCCGTGACGGCGCCGAATTCCTTTCCTCGCTCGCGAACTTCCTGAGCTTCCAG
>DATLVJ010000191.1:0-2313 GCA_035577585.1 Candidatus Limnocylindrales bacterium | reverse complement strand
TATCCGTGTCGGTCAGAGTTTTGGAAAAAGTGTACGCAGCGATGAAGCTCAGGCCGTGTGGTGCGGTCTTACGAGCCATTAGCTGCAAAGAGTGATAAGTGGAATTTCCGAAAGCCGGATAGTTGTTGACGATTTGGGGATATTGCGGGAACGGCTGCACGGCAGCCGCGACGGTGGTGTCGTAATTGTTGGATTCAAAGCTCGGATAGGGAAGAGCGGTGATCCCAAAGCTGGCCAGGATCGGCGCCTTGGTCGGGTCGGCCAAATCATCGGCCAGATCATCGGCAAGGATGTCGCCGAGACCCATGAATTTTACCGGAGCCTGGTTAAACCACTGACCTGAATAGCCATTGAGAAGGCGTGTGCCCTTCGAGCCGACGTAGTCGGCTTGCATCAAAACGTCATGCGGGAAGAGATACTGAAATCCCGCGCTCCAGCTTTGCACATACGGCTGCGCCGCGGCATTTCGCGGCATGAAGTCAACTGTCTGTCCATTGTTATGTCCATTGGCGAACGACGGATTGAGATCGGGAACCGTCCCGGTAAACGGAGGAACACCGACCTGGGCAGCGGCAGGCAGGGGAGCCGAGGCCAGACTGGACAGATAGATGACCGGGTCTTGCGAGAAGCCAGTGGGCGAGGTGCCTCGGATCATGTTCACGGAGCCGTTGAAGCCAAGTATGTTCAGGCTGCCAAAGTTGTTTTCGATGGGTGCACCGTAAGAGATGCCGTAGCCGCCACGGAAAACGAAATTCTTCTGGATTTGATAAGCCAGGCCGATGCGCGGTCCGAACTCCTTGAAATACCAGTCTTGGAAGGAATCGCGATGGTTGCAGGTCGAGCAGTGCCCAAGGAACGCTAGGGCTCCAGGAATGTTATCAGCGACAGGATTCGGAACGGTGGGATCGAAACCGGATTGGCGGTTCTGGACTTCGCTCAGCGGCATGGGGACTTCCCAGCGCAGGCCGAGGTTGAGAGTGAGTTTGGTAGTGACCTTGAAGTCGTCCTGAGCAAAAAACGCGTAGAGGCCGGCGCGATAACCTGGTTCGGTCGCGTAGATGGAGCGGTTGCCGCTACTCACTGCGCCGAGCACCAGGCCAGCGAAAGCATGGCCGGTGTCCGAAGTGAAACCGGGCAGGGAGGTTTCGCGATCCGTAAAAGTGAAATTTCCGGACTTGGGACCGGGTTCCAGCGTGTTGTAACGGTAGCGGCGGATCTCGGCACCGAATTTCCAACTGTGTTTACCGTGCAAATAGCTGAAGGTGTCTTGAAAGACGTAACTTTCTGACGGATCATCGTTTTCGCAGGCGACGCCCAGCGCAGTTGGAAGGCGGGAGAAGCGGGTGTTGCTAAAGTGGATGGGCGGAAAGCAGTCGTTCGGAATGCCAGGAATGCCCAGTTGCGAAGTGAACTGGGCGTTGTCGGTGATGTTGTTCTTGTTTTGGAAGCGGTTGTACCCGAAGGAGAACTCGTTGACCATACGGGTGTTGATGGTCCAGAAGTGCGCGAGGCGAACCTGGGGGCCGCCGACAAACTGGCGCTTGACAGGATTGATGGGCTGTCCGGGGAACGGCGGGAAGCTTCTGCCATTGCGGTTGAAGCGGTCGCGATCGTTCCAGGTGAAGGAGCCGGAGAGCTTCTGGTTGGTGGTCAGCACATGATCAATTTTCCCCGTGTAGGCGTTGCGGGTTAGGGTCGGACAGCAACCGCTGTAAACGGGCGTGTTTCGGGTGGTCTTATTATTGGCTGGATCAGGAAAAAGGGCCAAATAAGCGGAGCCGGCAGTGCTGAATTCCGCAGCGGGAATGACGTTCAATTGGCCGCCGGAGGAAAACGGGTCACGGATGGTGGCATTAGCGTTAGCGGTCAAGCCTGTGATGGGGTCCACTTGGCCGGCGGTCACTTTGCGGGTGGTCGTCGGATCGTAGATCTCGTTTTCGAAAACTTTGCGGCCTAAAGCGTCCGTGCACAGCTGGTCTCCGGTGGCGCCGCAGGACTGCAACTGATCACCGAGCACGGCGGTAAAATCTCCGTTCTTCATGGCCGGCGTAGGCAATGTCATCGTGCCGTTGAAGAGAAAACTGCGCAGGCGATCACCCTCGTAATTGAAAAAGAAAAACGTGCGGTCTCTCTTGATGGGGCCACCGAGATTGCCACCGAAGTTGTTCTCTTTAATATTGTCCTTGGGAGCGAGGTCGGCGTTTGCCAAGGCGCCGTTCGCGTTAAACATCGGATTTTTGTTGTATTCAAAAAGCGTCCCATGGAGAGCGTTGGTGCCGGATTTGTAGCTGAAATTGGCGATACCGCCACCGG
>DATLVJ010000190.1:0-2719 GCA_035577585.1 Candidatus Limnocylindrales bacterium | reverse complement strand
ACGCCCTGGCCGAACAGTTCGCCGCCCTCGATATTCGCGACTACACCTCCATCGCCGCCCTGCGTGCCGATCTCTGCCGAGTCCTCCGCGATTTCATCGCCGCCTTTCCCCAATTCAGCCGCCAGGAAGCCCTCGACCGTTTTTATTTTTGCGAGAGTCTGGAAGTCACCATGCCCTTTTCCCTGACCGCCACCAACCTGGACGATTTCCGCGACGGCGTCGCCTCCATCAGCCACGCCAGTTTCCATTTTCATTTCGTCACTTCCCGCCTGCGCTTGCAATTCCGAACCAACGATTTTTCCAACTGGCTGGCCGCCGGCCTCGGCCTCCAAGCTCTCGCCGAAAACATCAACCACATCGACATCTACACCAACACGCTCGACAGCGCGCGCGCCAAGATGCTCCGCCTGGTCGACCGTGAAAGGAGAAAGCATGAGCACGATGCAAATCCCAGCTAGGGTGCCCCTCGACGACTATTCGTCCGTCATTGGCGCCGGCGAAGTGGCCGAACTCCGCACGCTTGCACGGCCTTTAGCCGGCCGCTCCGTTGTCATGATCAATTCCACGGCCGTCGGCGGAGGTGTGGCTGAAATCTTGAATCGCCTCGTCCCGTTAGCGGAAGAACTTGGCATCAACATCCGCTGGGAAGTCATGACCGGCGGCGAAGATTTCTTCGAGGTCACCAAATCCTTCCACAACGCCCTGCACGGCGCTCCCTATCATCCAGAGCCGCGCCACTTCGAAATATTCCGAGCCTACAACGAAAAAAACGCCAAGCGCCTGCCCCTCGACGCCGAATTCATGGTCATCCACGACCCGCAACCCGCCGGCCTGATCTCCTACCGCGAAAAAAACGCCAACCACTGGGTTTGGCGCTGCCACATCGATCTCTCTCATCCGCATCCCGCCGTCTGGAATTTTCTGGAAAATTATGTCCCCCATTACGACGCGGCGATCTTTTCCTCCCCAGAATTCGCCAAGCAGCTTCCCATTCCCCAGTATCTTTTCCATCCGGCCATCGATCCGCTTTCTGAGAAAAACCGCGAGCTGCCGCCTGAGTTCATCCTCGACGTCCTGGCTCGTTATGGCATCGACCATTTCCGCCCTATCCTTACGCAAATCTCTCGCTTCGACCGGCTCAAGGATCCCGTCGGTGTCATTCGCGCCTATCGCATTGTCCGCCGCTATTTTGATTGTCAGTTGGTTCTTGCCGGCGGCGGCGCCTCAGACGATCCCGAAGGCGCAACCGTTCTGAAAGAAGCGCAAATTGCCGCGGAAGGCGATCCCGATATCAAACTGCTGGAGCTTCCCGCCTGGGCGCCGCTTGAGGTAAACGCCCTCCAGCGCGCCTCCACTATCGTCATTCAGAAAAGCCTTCGCGAAGGGTTCGGCCTTACAGTTTCCGAGGCCCTCTGGAAAAAGAAACCCGTCGTAGCCTCAGCCGTTGGCGGAATTCCCACGCAGATTATTCACAAACACACCGGCCTTCTCGCTCATTCCGTCGAAGGCACCGCCTACCAGATCCGCTTCCTGCTCTCCCATCCCGATATCGCCGCGAAGCTCGGCGAACGCGGCCATGAGCATGTAAAGGAAAATTTTCTCATTACCCAAAACCTCAAGCGCTATCTCACCCTCTTCCTCAAACTGGGACAGTCTTCTTAGTTCGGGAGTTCGGCGGGTTGGCACTCCCTGGATGAGAAACTCTTGCCTGTCCTTTTTTCTTTCTCCAACTTCAGCCTAAAATCGTCATCCTGAGGTCCCGATTCCGATCGGGGCCGAAGGATCTCAGCCTAAAGTGTTTCCCGGAATTTCTCTTCGAAACCACTTTGCAGTCCGAACTCGGCTTTTTCCACAAAGCAGCCTCTTCTACCGCAAATCCCCCGGCTCAATCCCTTCCTTCTTCGCCTGGTTCTCCACGTCATCAATATTCCCCAACCATTGCTTCTTCTTCGCTTCCAGCTGCTTCACCTGTTCATCCAGCGGAATCATGTTGTAGCCCCGATTCGGATTGATCCCTCCGCTCGGGCTGCTATCCTCCGCCTTGAAATTCTTCAATTGCGAAATTCGCTGGTCCGCCGCGTCAATTTTTTTCCGCAACTCTCCGATCGCCGCCCGGTATTGCAAAATCTTCCCCCGCCGCTGATCACCCGCGGCGCCAGTTCCATACATCGCAGATTGCGGTTGCCGCTCCCCCGGGCGGTTTGTCCCTACCACCGAGACCGTACCATGCAGGGTTTTCACCTCATCATTTGTCCAGACCTTTTTGGTTTTGTCAGTCTTGCCAGCGGGTGGTGTAGTTTGTACGTTGGCCGCCGGGGTAGCCGGTTGGCTGGCCGCCGGTGGTGTAGCCTCTGGTCCGCTTTGCGCGCAGCAAAGCGCCGGCAGAAACGCACAGAAAAGGGGAAGGAGTGAAGTTCGGCGGATCATGGAACCTCCGATCCGGTTGCGCGGACCCGGTGCTACCTAATCCATTTTATCAACGCGATTTTCAGGGGTCCGCCCGATTTTCGCTCAGCTTGTTCAGTTCGCCACGCACCAGTTCCGCCGCCTCGCGCGGCGGCCCCACTCGCTTGTAGTTCGTATAAAACGTCCGTTCGTGAATCGAAAATGGCACCACAAATTTTCGCCCATCAAAGTCGTACTGTTGGTAGCTTGGCAACCACACGCCCGGTGCCATCTCATACCACTCCTGCATGAAATAACTTCCCCGGTAGACCTT
>DATLVJ010000189.1:0-3853 GCA_035577585.1 Candidatus Limnocylindrales bacterium | reverse complement strand
TTCATGCACTAACAGCCAGGTTTTCCCCTTCTTTTCCCAGATTCCAGTGTACCGGACCGGTGTATCAATCGTCTTGCCATCCTTCATTTTCGCCGAGAAATGCATTGGCACGGTCGTCCAAGCTATGTTTCCGCGCCGAGTCACTTTTAATTCTTTCCCCGCGGTCAGCGAACCGCTGACCATCTGATCCAGCAACTCTCTCCTTACACCAGCGTCGTATTCCTTCCAGTTGTTGTAGGAAAATGGAGCCAGGTCATAAAAGACCAGCCCGTCTTCTTTCACGTAATATTTCGCCGCGTTGTTGGGATCGCCGGAGCTCCACGCCGCGCAGTAGCCGTCGATCAGCTTGCGAAAGGTGGCATCATCCGTGGCTCTCTGCTGCGCTCGCGCGCCGGCAAAGGTCACCAGTCCACCGAAGAAGGCAATCAGGACATAGAGCATCCAGTGATTGCCAGGTTTGGTGGTGCGCGCGGCCAAAGATGGATTTCCCAAGGTCCCTACCTCGCAAGGAAGAAGCTTTCGGCCAACCGGGGCCTGGTGGAGCAGAGTGGGAGTTACCTTAGCCACATTCGCGGAACAATTCAAGGGGGAATTGCAATTGGGGAAAATTTACGCGGCCAGGCGCTTGACCCAGATGCGTGTGGTTGCCGGTTTACCCAAATGCATGGTGTGTCCGCCAGCGCGGACGGTCATCGTTTCGTCATACTCGCGCTTCAGGACTTCGACCTTCGTTGCGGGGAGGAGTTTGAGGCCTGCCAGGAATTCCAGGAAGCCTTCGTCTTTTTCGTAGACGCACAGTATCTCAGCGCTTTCTTTCGCTTTCAATTCCGAGAGCAGTACGCCCCCTTGTTTGCGGAGTTGGGCGATGCCGCCGTTCATGGGGACACCGTGAGGACAGGTTTTCCGAGCCGCGAAGCGTTTCAGCAAGAGCGCTTCGACTTCGGGCGAAATGGCGTGCTCCATACGCTCGGCTTCGGCGTGGGCTTTGGACCAGGATAAGCCGATGACTTCGGTCAAAAGCATCTCCGCCAACTGGTGCCGCAGCATCAGGTGCTGGGCATTTTTGCGGCCCTTTTCGGTCAGGTGGATGCGGCCGCCGCGCTCGATTTTCACGTGGCCGTCGCGGGTCATGCGTTTAAGGGCGGCGGTAATGGCAGGCGGGGTCACGTTCAACTCTTCCGCGAGGCGCGCGCTGATGGGCACCTGGTTCTCTTCCAGCATCTCCCAGAGTGCTTTCAGATAATCTTCCTGCGAAACACTGGTTCGCTCGCGTCGCACTGCGTCTCCTCTGCGGCTCTCAAACGGCCGCGCGCTGCTCTTTTCGCAGGCGCTGGGCCAGGATTTTCACGCGTTCCCGGATCTGCTCCAAAATTCTCTGATAAGTGGCCTCGTCCGCGCCACAGGGATCTGAAACCTCCCAGTTTTCGACCTGGACGAACTTTTCCAGCGCCCGTGCCCGCTCATAGCCGCTTAGATTGATGACCAGGTCCACATCCGCGGGCACAATTTCCGGCAGACCCTTCGACCGCAATCCGTTGGCGGAGTAACCGTTGCGTTCGAGGGTCGTCTGGGTCATCTCCGGAATCATGCCCATGGGATAAAGGCCCGCGCTTGAGGACTCGATCACGTCCGCCGCATCTTTCGCCGCGATGGCTTCGCCCATCGGGCTGCGGCAGGCATTCCCGATGCAGACGAACAGGACGCGAAATTTATCGTGGTGATTCATTTTCCCGGACGCAAAGAAAATTGTAGTGCCTGCATTACAGCGAGGCCGCAGCTCTTACGGCGCCTTTGGCGGCCATCTCCAGAAAATGCTCGTGCACGGAGGTGTCGTCGGTCAACTCGGGATGAAACGTGGCCGCGAGCAGATTTCCCTTCTCGACTAGGGCTGCTTTGCCCTCGTGCTTGGCCAGCACAGCGATGTCCTTGCCTACTTCCTCAATAATCGGCCCACGGATGAAGACCATCTCCAGCGGCTCCTGTTTCAGGGTGCTCGGCCCATAAAAAACGTCGCTAGCCAGTTGCCGCCCATAGCCGTTCCGCAAAACAGTCATGTCCAGCAAGCCCAGGGATTCCTGCGGAGGATTGTGGACTTTAGTTGCCAGCAAAATCGCGCCCGCGCATGTGCCGAAAACCGCGCCGCCCTGTTTTGAAAATTTCCGGATGGCGTCGAACAACCCCTCTTCCTTCAGAAATTGCAATTGCGTGGTGGATTCGCCGCCGGGAAGCACGATGCCGTCGCAGCCTTCGAGATCCTGTACCGTGCGCACCTCCACAGTTTCCGCGCCAAGCTGCTGCAGCATAGCCGCGTGCGCCGCGAAATCACCTTGAATTGCAACGATTCCAATCTTCAAAGGGCCCTTCTTCTTTCTCTCTTTGTTCGAAGGATTCGGCCGGACGCGCGCGGTTATCGCCGCACTCCGCCCGGCCTTTCTCTTTCTCGAATGCGTCTTGCTGGTTCCGCTGGAGCTACGCTTCAATGCCCACCTTACCAGCCACGCGTGGAGAGCAGGTCTTTTTCTTCCAGTTGCCGGACATCGATGCCGGGCATCGCTTCGCCAAGTTCTTCGCAGGCCTCGAGAATCGCCTTCGGGTCGTCAAAGTGAGTGTTTGCTTTCACGATGGCCTTGGCGCGGGCGTCGGGATCGCTGCTTTTGAAGATGCCGGAGCCGACGAACACCGCTTCCGCGCCGAGTTGGCGCACCAGCGCGGCGTCGGCGGGAGTGGCAATGCCGCCGGCGGAGAAATTCGGGACGGGGAGTTTTCCGGTTTTGGCGATTTCGCGAAGCAGGTCGAGCGGCGCGCCCATCTCCTTGGCAGTGCGCATCAGTTCGTCGTCGCGGAGAGTGGTCAGGCGCTTCATCTCGGAAACGATGGTGCGCATGTGCCGCACGGCTTCCACGACATTGCCGGAACCGGCCTCGCCCTTCGTGCGGATCATTGCGGCGCCTTCCGCGATGCGGCGGACCGCTTCGCCGAGGTTGCGCGCGCCGCAAACGAATGGCACGCGATAGTCATGCTTCCAGATGTGATTTTCTTCATCGGCCGGAGTCAAGACTTCGCTTTCGTCGATGAAGTCCACTTCCAGCGCCTGCAGAACTTCGGCTTCCGAGAAATGCCCGATACGCACCTTGGCCATCACCGGGATGGTGACCGTCTTCATGATTTCGCGGATCACCTTGATGGAGGCCATCCGCGCCACGCCGCCTTCCTTGCGAATGTCCGAAGGTACGCGTTCCAGCGCCATCACCGCGCAAGCACCCGCCTTTTCGGCGATGCGCGCCTGTTCGGCGTTGGTAACGTCCATGATGACGCCGCCCTTCAGCATTTCCGCCAGGCCGACCTTGACCCGCCACTCGTTAGAACCTTTGGCTTTTCCGCCATGACCGTTGCCGCTGCCATTTGGTTTCTTAGCTTGCATGTTGATTCTCCTCTGAAAAATTTGGGAACCCTTAAACTTTCTCTCGTTCGGCGCGCAGCCGCTCGAAGTGCTCTTTATCAATCGCCACAAACCGCGCCGTGCCGCGCGCCAGCAGATTGCCTTCGGCGTCGCGAATTTCTCCGACGCGAAAGCGGTTTCGGCCCTTCTCCTCTTCCTGCCAACCTTCCACCACGATCTCGCGATCGACGGGCACCGGCTTGCGGTAGACCACGTTCAACTCCGCGGTCACCGCTTTTTCTTCGGTTAACTTCGAAATCTTGCCCATCGCTTCGTCGAGCACCACGGCGATGATTCCGCCGTGAGCAAAGCCCGCGCCGCCGGCGTAATTCGCTCCGAGTACAAAGCGCCCGCGAGTCCTCCTGGCGTCAAAGTCGAGATCGAACACCAGACGCATGCCCGCTTCATTGTCTC
>DATLVJ010000188.1:0-4269 GCA_035577585.1 Candidatus Limnocylindrales bacterium | reverse complement strand
AGGGGCGGGCCTTGGCCTTTCGATCTGCAAGGGATTTGTGGAAGCCCACAATGGCCGAATCCTTGCGAAGCGCCGTACGCAAGGAGGAACGGAGCTAGCCTTCTTCCTGCCATTGGAGGCAAAACGTGAGTGATCCAGGATCGCGGGCGCTGGTCGTTGACGACGAAGCCGGGATCCGCCGGTTTCTCCGTGCATCACTCGAGGCGCACGGATACTCGATCCATGAAACTTCCACTGGAGAGGAGACGCTGCAGGTCGTTCCAGCATTCCGTCCGGATCTCATCCATCTCGATCTTGGTCTTCCTGGTTTCGGCGGAAAACAGGTCACGAGCCGGCTTCGTGGACTCAGACGTCAACGACTTTTTGACGCCGTTTTGACGACGAATCCTTTACAGTGAACTTGTGAACCATTTTCAGAGAGCGCCGTGCGAGATGGAAGCGTGACTGGGCAGGTCGCAACAGTGGCAAGACTCGCTAAACGTGGTGATCGTTCTGGTTGCAACGACAAGCCGCGCTGGTCGGTCCGCCGTTCTTCGAGCGACCTGATGATGCGAAATCTGACGGCGCCCGAATGGAGTGACACGCGAGCGCGAGGGATTACTGCTGCGCGAAACTCATCCCGAACATGCTACGACGTAAAGGTCGCGTCCATTTCATAATGTGAAGAAAGGAACATGTCCTATGTCAACTGTTTTAATTGAAAGAGTCCGACACCTAAACGCGGCAGAGAAACCGCCGGTATTCGCCGAGGTGGATAAGACGATCGAGAAGATTCAACGAAAGGCTTTCAGCCTCTTCGAGCAACGGGGTGGGCTTCCCGGTTTGGATTGGGACGACTGGTTGCTTGCTGAGCACAGCGTGCTCGGGGCTTCATCGGCCGAACTTCTGGAAAGCGATAAGGAGTTGAAGCTTCAGATTGCGCTCCCGGGCGTTGAGTCGAAGGACGTAACCGTTACTGCCACGCCAGAAAGCTTAATCGTACAGGCCAAGGCGAGCCATAGCCACTCCGGCACGGATGGTGAGATTCGCTTTTGCGAATTTAGCGAGGACGAATTGTGCCGGCAGTTCGGCCTACCGTCACCGATCAATGTCAACGCGGTTTCTGCGTCGCTGGACAAAGGCATGTTGCACGTCGTCGCGGCAAAGGCGACCAAACCGAACGCGAAGTGAAGAATTGAGTGAGCTTTTGGCAGGCCTGCATAAAATGAAGCAGTCGCCGGCATTGCCGGGTTGAAGCGATGTTTGGCATCGAGTTCCTAATCGACCCGAGCCTTGCGCAAATGCGACTGAACCCGAAGTCGCAGCTTGTAAAACCGCCAGAAATCTCTCCGATCATTCCTCAGCCGCCCCGGCTTTATTCATATCTCAGCGCCACCATGGGATCGACCTTCGTGGCCCGGCGCGCGGGCACGTAAGCGGCGACCGCTGCTGCGGCAAGCATCAGCAAGGCAGCGCCGGCAACGGTCAGCGGGTCCGTAGGCCTCAAGCCGTAGAGCAGCGTTGCGATCAACCGCGAGGCCACGAGAGCCACCAGAATCCCGGCTGTGATTCCGATGGCCAGCAGCACGAAGGTTTCACGCAGCACCATGCCCAGAATCTCCCCGCGACTCGCGCCCAGCGCCATGCGAATGCCGATTTCACGCGTGCGCCCGGTCGTGGCGAAGGCCATGATGCCGTAAACTCCAATGCAGGCGAGCACCGTCGCCAGAATCCCGAAAAAGCCTGTGAGCCTCGCGAACAAGTGCTCCTGGAAGAGCGTCCGATTGATCTGGTCGGTCTGGGTGCGGACGTCATACAGAGCGAGATTCGGGCCCATGGACTGCGCAACCCGGCGGACGGCCGAAGCAATCGCAGTGGGATCACTCGCCGTGCGCACCTCGAAGTGCATGGCGCCGAGCGCGCCCAGCACTGCGTCGTGGCCGCTCAGTGTCTGAAGGAAAGGCAGGTAGATGGTGGGCGGGATCTCCTCGCGCAGGTCGAAGAATTTAGCGTCCCGCACCACGCCGACGACCTCGATGGGACTGGCCTTGGGATCTCCGGGGCTGAATTGCCGTCCGATGGGATTGCCGTTGCCGAGATAGTGCTTTTGGCAACTTGGACTGAACCCCAATTCTGAGACACTTTCCAGTGGCACTCTTTGCAGCGAAAGGAGTTGCAGATGGGAAAGAGACGGGTAGGAAGGTATCCGCGGGCATTCCGTCAGATGGCGGTTGATCGCCTCCGCAAATGCGACAACGTGGTAGCGCTTTCAGAAGAACTGGGTGTTCATCGACGTCTGCTCTACAAGTGGCGACAACAATTAGAGCCACCGGAACCTGACGGTATTGCTGCTCCAGATACTCGGGAGTTCACGCTTACGAAGGAGATCTGTCAGTTGAAGCGCCTCTTGGGCGAGAAGGTCCAGGAGGTGGATTTTTTCAAAGGTGCCTTGCAAAAAGTCGAGGCTCGACGCCGGAACAACGAAAGCACTGGCGCGAGGGCATCTACGACCAAATCCGGGAAGTGATGTCAATGCAAGGCAAGCTGAGCGTTGAACGGATGTGCGCCCTGAGTGCGGTGAGCCGAGCCGGCTTTTATAGATCACTTCATGAGCGGGAACCGGACCTGGAGGAAATGGAACTGCGATCGGCCATTCAGGCCATCGTGATTGAACACAGGCTTCGCTATGGCTATCGTCGGGTGACCGCGGAACTGCGCCACCGCGGATTTGTGGCGAATCACAAGCGCGTCGTCCGTCTGATGCGGTTGGACAACCTGCTCGCTCTGAGGCGTGCGGCATTCGTCGCTACGACGGACTCTGACCACGAGTTGCTTGTTTATCTGAACCTAGCAAGCCGGATGCAACTCAGCGGCATAAACCAACTGTGGGTGGCAGACATCACCTTCGTCCGACTGCAGCAAGAATTCGTATATGTGGCAGTTATTCTGGATGCCTATTCTCGCAAGGTGGTCGGCTGGGCACTGGATCGATCCCTGGCCGCACAACTCGCCGTCACAGCATTGCAAAACGCGATCTCCAGCCGGATGCCCACACCGGGGCTCGTACATCATTCCGACCGCGGGATTCAATACGCTTCCGCCGAATACGGCAAGCTCTTAGACAGGCACCAAATCATTGCAAGCATGAGTCGTCTGGGAAATCCCTGGGACAATGCAAAATGCGAGAGCTTCATGAAGACCCTTAAGTGTGAAGAGATCCACGCGAACGAGTATCGCGGGATTGAAGACCTCCGCAACAATGTCGCAACCTTCGTGGATATCTATTACAACAGGCAACGGCTCCATTCGGCGTTGGGATACAACACGCCGGAACAGTTTGAGGCTACACTTTGCCCCGCGACAGCTGAAGAAAACGGGAAGCCGAGTTTTCCCAGGCATCGGGAGATCTTTCAATCCGATGTATCGTACGAAAAGAAGCCGCCCGAAGACGGCTTCCCGAATCATCGTCTTGATGAGTCTCCGACTGGCTATTCCTCGCCGGGTTGGTCTCCACCAGAGCCCGACTCCGCTTCACCAGCTTCACTCATCCTAAAATGCGGCAGGATTTCAAAGAAGAAGAAATGATCAAATGGCAAGTGTGTTCATTGCGATTTGTCTCAGCTAAGGGGTTCAGTCCAGAATACCGAAATCAGATAGTTGTGAGCGAAAGTCTCATTGACGACGGCCACCTTGGGAGCAGCTTCCGTATCACCCTCGGTGATGCTGCGCCCCAGCACCAGCGGCAAATGCATGGTCTCGAAAAAGCCTGGTCCAACCGTATCGATGGCAGCTAAAAAGCCCTTCTCGTTTTCCGCCGGCTTGGGCGTGTAACCCAGAACATGGGTCATCACCGCGTTGCCGCCCCCGCCCACCAGTGTGTTGGAAGAGGCGCTCGCCGAGAGCACACCGGGGAGCGCCGAGATTCGGCGCGTCAGTTCCTGATAGAAGCTGACTAGCCGTTGACCCGTATGGCCGTCCTGAGTGGGGTCAATGCCAAACAGCAGGAGGTTGTGCTGGTCAAAACCCGGGTTGACCTGTTCCAAATTGATGAGTGTGCGAACAAAAAGCCCGGCCCCCACCAACAGCAACAGAGACAACCCGACTTGAACGATCACGAGCGTCTTGCCCAGTCCGAGGCGCATCCCTCCGCGGGCCCGGGACACGCCCGGCAATCGGGTCCCGCTCTCCTTGAGCGACGGGGTCAAGTCCACGCGGATGGCTCGCAGGGCGGGTGAAAGGCCGAAGAGAATGCCGCTGAGCACCGAGACCGCAGCCGTGAAGCCCAGCACG
>DATLVJ010000187.1:0-7041 GCA_035577585.1 Candidatus Limnocylindrales bacterium | reverse complement strand
ACGTGCTCGATCTGGTCCGCGAGGATTAATGTGCTTGCTTGCAGCTTTTCATCCTCGTAGCGGGGAACCGCGAGCCGCGTGTTGATCGCGCCCACGTTGCCGCTGTCCACATCCTTGATGACCAGGTCAAGGCGGTACAATCCAGGCCTCAGGGGCAAAGATTTCTGGTAGACCGAGGAAAGCTTCATGGACTGCTTGTAAAGCGACTCCGGATAATCGCGGGTGACGGAGTCTTCAAAAGTCTGCACGATGCGGTTGGTCAGCGTACTGACGCGCCCAAAGATGTTGAGCTGCGCAGTATAAACTCCATCTTTATTCTTGAACTGAAGTTGGTTGTTGGACACCTGCACGGTGACCGGGACGAGGACGGTGTCGTTTGTTACCTTCAGAAAATCCGTGCGGTAGTTGAATTTCACCTGGTCGCGGACCATGCGCGATGTCACCAGGGCTTCCAGATCTTTGTACTTCACTTCCGGTGGCCGTTGCACCTTGGCGTACAGCTCCAGGCGCGTGAACTCGTTCATGCTGGCCGGGGTCCCTCCCATCGCCGTCGGCAGGTGGGTGCCGTCGGAACGCGTAAAGCGGTCCGTCTTGGACGCCAAGCCCATCGATTCCATCATGCTGAGGCCGGCGCCGGGCACCATGAGCAGCGCGTCTTTTTCAGAAGGATCCATTGTCAGGTGATATTCGCCGGAACCACTGGGATCGACAAATTCGAGTTCCACGTTTTCCTGAATGCCCTCGAGATAGCGATAACGCCAGCGCTCCCAGGGATAGGTTGAGGTGGAGCCGCCACCCTCTTCCATCGGGCGATCATACGTTCCGCCGGTTGGGTGGGACTCAATTTCGTCCGGCGCGCCCCAGATGATGTAAATGCGGCCGCGGTCCGTTTTCCAGCCGGGGATACCGGAAGCATAGTGCTCGTTGGCGTAAGCGATGCGGCGGTAGTGCTCTTCCTTAAAGTCGTTGTCCGGCATATCCGGATTGCTGCTGCGGCGCAGCCAGAACTGCTCGATAAACTGCTCGCGTTCCTCGTTGGTTTCAAGTTGCAGGAAAGCGGTGCGTTCTTCAGGGGAGATGATGTAAGTCACATCCTCGTTTAGCCAGGTCTTGAAGGAATTATCCAGCTCCTTCAAGGTTCGCTTCATTTTCTGCTTCTGGTCTTTGGTGAGTTTTTGATTCTGGGGAGGCGCTTGGGGATTGGGATCGGGAGCTTGGGCTTGTTGCCCGGCGACGGGGAGCAGCAGCAATACATACGCAGTCAGGCCGGCGGTAACCTTGCGAAACTTCATGGGCATAGAGACACCTTTAGGGACACTGAATTCTAAACCGGTGCACCTGAGACGTCAAATACGGAATCTTGTTCATTCAAGGACATTTATCCCCGATGCCGGTTAGACGTTGCGAGGATGGCTTGGCGTTGCCTGAGCTATTGTATTAACCCAGGGGGCTTGTGAGAAGGAGTCCTACTGCAGGCGGTGGTTCTGCACTTCGGAGCCGACCAGGGTGTCGAAGATCGCCAGAACATGTCGGCGGTATTCCAGCATGCGAGAGAAAACGTCACGGAGTTGCGGCTCGCGTTCGGCTTCGCGGTGCCATTTGGCCAGAACCGCGGGTGGAACTTCGATATCCTGGCGCAGCTTGTCCGCGGAATGCCCCCGCAGGAACAGTCCGTAGAAAAACGCCGCTTCCCGCTGCGGATACTCCAGATCCACAGCGACTTCGGCCGGCATGAACGTAAGCATGGTCGCCATAAGAAAAATGCAGTTTACCGAAAATCGCTACCGCGTCAAGTAGAACTCGGGTCCCGCTGCCACCGGCTGGTCAACATCCCCGCCAGGTCCGGCCGCGCCCCTCGGCCGCTTGACCGCATCCAATCGGCATAGGATGCTTAAGCCTATGGGGAAGTTACCCAAATCGCTCGCCAGCCGGACCTTTGGGCGATTCCTGCGTTTTGGGATGTTGCGGGGCCTGCGCTCCGTGGAAATCGACCCCGAGGAATTCCGCCAATACCTTGCCGACAAGCATAATCTTTGGATTCCGCATTTCGGACGCATGCGCGATGTCCCGATTGAACAGCTCGATGCTATTGCGGAGCGCCTGATTCACAACGCGCAACGAATCGCCTTGGCGCAGGGCGCGGGATTCGGCCTGGGCGGAATGATCACCATTCTTCCGGACGCCAGCCTGCTGACGATCCTTTCTTTGCGCTTGATTCAGCGGCTGTGTCTTCTCTATGGATTTGAAGAGCGCGAATCGGAGCGCCGCATTCAGATGTGGCTTGCCGCGGCGGGAGCGGCGGGCATCGACCTGGGTAAGGATCTGGCGGAAAAGCAGATTGCCGAAAGATTGGCGCCGCGGATTGCGGGACGCCTGGCCGTGCGCATCGGCGAAGAGAGCGCGGAAAAGTGGGTGGGCCGCATGGTGCCGCTTGCGAGCTCTGCGATCGGCGGGGCGCTGAACTATACTTTTGTCCGCACCTGGGGCCGCCGGGTACATCGCCACCTGCGGGAAAAACATCTGGCAGAGCGCGACGCGGCCGCCGCAGCTGCGCAAAACGCCAAAACGATCTCGATTCGCTAGACAGTCGCCGAAGAGCCGCACCGCCATGACCAACCAGCCGTTTTTTCTTGGCGTCAACTATCCCTGGGCAAACTATGCCGAAGACTTCGGTGCGTGCCCGTCGGGGCACCGCGGAATTTCGCGTCCAGAAAATCTTTCGAAAATTGGAGAAGAATTCGCTCGCATTCGCGACTGCGGAGCGAATGTAGTTCGCTGGTTTTTGTTTGCCGACGGCCGCGGCGGATTCCTGACTGAAAAAGGCATCCCTTTGCGGCCGGATGAATTTTTGTTCGCGGATGTCGGCGCGGCGCTGGAGCTTGCCAAACGCCACGAGCTGAAGCTTTGCTTTTCGCTGATGGACTACCTGTGGCTGCAGGACCGCACCGGGAAAACGCCCCAGCACGCCAATGAACAAGTCTTGCAGTTCGCCGCCGGCCGCGAAGCTTTTCTGCATCGAGTTTTGATTCCGATGTTCCGAGAATTTCGAGAGCACCCGGCGCTTTTTGCGTGGGAGATCGCCAACGAGCCCGAATGGGCGATCCGTGAATTTCACCGGCAGCCGGCGGCGAGAATGCACTTCGCGGATTTTCGCGCGTTCGCCGAGGAAATTACGCAGGCGGTGCATGAGTTCGCGGGTGTGCCGGTCACACTTGGTTCGGCAAGCCTGGCGTGGGTTCGCGCATGGAGCGAGCTCGGGCTGGATTTTTACCAGGCGCACTTCTATCCCGTGCAGGATCCTTCCGGCAAATCCGGCCTGGCAAGGCAACTTGCGTGCATGCCTCCGCTCGATAAACCCTTGTGGCTGGGAGAACTCTCCGCCAAGGATGACGAAGCCACCAGCTACTCGTTGCCAAAATCATTGACGGAATGCCGCGAAGCCGGGCTGCTTGGCGCCGCGGTCTGGCGATGGACGGCGCCGGAAACGGCAGGGGCGGATGCGCACCTGGGAAATGTGGATCCCAGTATTCTCCGTGCGTGGAACTCAGCGCTCAGCACGCGAAACGCCTCAGCCTGAGAAAAACCGCGCGGGGCTGCGTCTAATCCAAAGGAATGCATCTCGAATCACTTGAGCTTACCATTTGAACCACTCCGCTGGAAAAACGGTGCCCGCCGCCGTAAAGTGGAATCAGATTCGGCTGGCAACGGAAAGAGGTCCCATGACGACGATTCATAAAATACTGGCCGCGGGCTTTCTTTTGGCGGCCGCCGCGGGAGTGCTGCTGGTGCCGCAGTTCGCCGCTTCGCCCGTGGACGAGCCGACGCCCGCGTTCCACGCGGAAGCGCCGAAAGACACCTTGCCGCCGACAATGGAAGCCTCGATCTTCACGGACATTCAGACGTTCAACGCGTACGTGATTGCCGGGCGCACGAAAAAAGTGTTGTACCAGCAGCCTTGCTATTGCCACTGCGACCGCAGCCAGGGGCACGGCAGTCTGCTGGACTGTTTCGTAAGCCGCCATGGCTCAGGCTGCGACATCTGCCAGAAAGAAGCTTTTTATTCGTTCGAGCAGACTCGCAAGGGAAAGACGCCTGCACAGATCCGCGAGGGCATCATCCACGGTGAATGGCAGAAGGTAGACACCGCGAAATATTCGAAGAACTATCTGCCGCCGGTTGCCGCTCCCGCGAAGTAACCACCGCGCCCTTTTCCAGTCCTCATGGCCCGCAAAGATCATGCGCCGGAGACTCCGGCGACTTCTTATCTTCGCCAGCACAACGTGATTTTCACTGAGCATCTCTATGACTACGTGGAGCGTGGAGGCACGGCCGAGTCCGCGCGGAAGTTGGGCGTGGAAGAGCATGTGGTTGTAAAAACCCTGGTGATGCAGGACCAGGACGCGAAACCGTTGCTCATCCTGATGCATGGGGACCGCCAGGTAAGCCTGAAAAATCTAGCCCGGCAGATTGGCGCGAAAAAAGTGGAGCCGTGCAAGCCGGACGTTGCGCAGCGCCACACCGGCTACCAGGTCGGCGGCACTTCTCCCTTTGGAACGCGCAAGCTTTTGCCTGTTTACATCGAGCGCAGCATCCTCACCCTTCCATCCATTCATATCAACGGCGGACAGCGCGGATTTCTCGTTCAGATTTCACCCAGCGTGCTTGCCGAGTTGCTGCACGCCCAACCGGTGGACTGCGCCTCCCTGGAATAGGCGTTTCGCGTGCGGGTCTGGCGACGTTCTGATAAACTCAACCCCCGCAATTGAACTCCGCTCAGCTATCCAACAATTTCAGGGGTCGACCATGAAACTGGGACGTTCCGCAAGAATGCTGCTCTTTTTTTCGATCATCGGATTCTGCGCCGCTTTGAGTATCGCCGCCAGTTCCGCCACAAAAACTCCCAGTGATGCGTCCTGGGGATTCGCCATCACAAACCTGGACCGCACCTGTAAGCCGTGCGACGACTTCTATCAGTTCGCCATGGGCGGCTGGATGAAGGCCAACACCATCCCGGCCGAATATTCCACCTGGGGCTCCTTCGCGGTGCTGCGCGACAAAAATCTCAGTGGTATGCGCGCAATCCTGGAAAGCGCGGCAAATGCGAAACCCGCCGCCGGATCGAACGACCAGAAGATCGGCGATTTCTATTCCAGCTGCATGGACGCCACGGCAATCGACGCCGCGGGGAGCAAGCCGCTGGCCGCTGATTTCGCGTCCATCGCCGCCATCCAGAATCGCAAAGGACTCGATTCCGAAATTGCGCGCCTGCATCGCCAGGCGAGCAACGTCGCTTTTGCTTATGGGTCTACCCCGGATTTCAAGAACAGTTCGCAGATGATCGCCGTTGCGCGTCAGGGCGGGCTGGGCATGCCGGACCGCGAGTACTATCTCCGCGACGACGAAAAATCCAAACAGTTGCGGGAAGGCTACCTGAAGCACGTCGCCAAAATGTTGGAGCTGGCCGGCGACGCTCCCGATCAAGCTGCGGCCGAAGCACAGACGGTGATGGCGCTTGAAACCTCGCTCGCCAGGGCTTCGCGCACGCGCGTGGAACTTCGCGACCCGGAAAAGAACTACAACAAGATGCCGCTCGGCGACCTCAAGAAATTGACTCCGGACTGGTCGTGGGAAGGCTACATTCAGGCCGTTGGTTCGCCCGCCGTTGCGGAAATCAACATCGGGCAACCCGACTTTTTCAAAGAGCTGGACCACCAGTTGAGCGCAACTCCGCTGGCGGATTGGAAAGTCTACTTGCGCTGGCACGTGATCCACGACGCCGCGCCAGCTCTCTCCGAACCCTTTGTGCAGGAGAATTTCGAGTTTTACGGCAAGCAGCTTTCCGGCACCAAGGAACTGCAGCCTCGATGGAAGCGCTGCGCCCAGTCCACCAACCTGAATCTCGGCGAGGCGCTCGGCGAAGTGTATGTGCAGAAATATTTTCCGCCGGAGGCCAAGGCCCGTGCGAAAGCGATGGTCAACAATCTCATCGCGGCGCTTCGCTCGGACATTCCTACGCTTTCCTGGATGGGCCCGGAAACGAAGAAGCAAGCCCTTGCGAAACTCGAAGCGTTCAACGTGAAGATCGGTTACCCGGACAAATGGAGGGACTATTCGAAGCTGAAGATCGATCGCGGCGCTTACCTTGCCAACGTGCAGCGCAGCCAGGAATTTGAAGAAAAGCGCGACCTCGAAAAAATCGGCAAGCCGGTGGATCGTTCGGAATGGGGGATGACGCCTCCAACCGTCAATGCCTATTACTCCGCCCAGTTCAACGAGATCGTATTCCCGGCAGGGATTATGCAGCCGCCGTTTTATGATCCCAATGCCGACGACGCCGTGAATTACGGAGGCATGGGCGCCGTGATCGGCCACGAAATCAGCCACGGGTTCGACGACCGCGGCTCCCAATTCGACGGGCAAGGCAATTTGCGCAACTGGTGGACGACCGACGACCGGAAGAATTTCGACGAGCGCGGACAGTGCATCGTGGACCAGTTCAACAGCTACGAAGTGGAGCCCGGGCTGCACCAGAACGGCAAGCTCGTTCTCGGCGAGAGCATCGGAGACCTGGGCGGCTTGAGCATCGCGTATGCCGCTTACGAAAAATCCATCGAAGGCAAACGGCCAAAAGATATTGACGGCTTTACGCCGGAGCAGCGTTTCTTCCTGGGCTGGGCACAGGTGTGGGGCTCGAACCAGCGAATAGAAGCGGCTCGCCTGCAGACCAACACTGATCCGCATCCCTTGGGGCGTTTCCGCGGCAACGGCCCGATCTCCAACCTGGAAGTGTTTGCCAAGGCCTTCGGCTGCAAAAAAAGCGACGCGATGGTGCGCGAAAAATCCTGCAAGATTTGGTAGCGCGCGCCGAACCCTGGAATTTTGGAAGCATATACTTGGATCGGGGCCTTTTGCCTGCTCGCAAGCGAATAAGTCCAGACCGGCAACACATTCTCTACCTGGGGGAACCATGAATCGCAGCTTGTTCCATTTCCGAAGCGTGTTGATGTTGTTTTTTGGATTGGCGGCAGGACCGCTGCCGGC
>DATLVJ010000186.1:0-7014 GCA_035577585.1 Candidatus Limnocylindrales bacterium | reverse complement strand
ATGAACACCAGCGCCAGCCAAACTGCCGCCTTTTTACGGATATCCGGATTCATGGCCGAACCTCGATTGTCGTTCCCAGTCCATCGTCATACCACGTCGGCGCGATCGAGGAATCGAACACCATATCCCCGCTTCGCCGCTCCGCGTTTATCCCTTCCGACTTGCGCAACTGCAGCGCCCAGCTTCCGCCCAGAACCAGCAGCAGCGCGCTCAGTGCCACCAACCGCGGCGCCAGCCGCCGTACACTGATCCACACGCCGTCCCGTGCTTCTTCTTCCCGCTCCCGCGCCCCAATCGCCGCCATCACCCGGACCGTAAACCACGGCCCCGCCTCCTGCACCGTCATCCCAACCAGCGCATTCCGCGTTTCCGCGAACTCCTCCAGCGCCATCCGGCAGGCCTCGCAGCGGCCGGAATGTTCTTCTTCCACAGCAGGCAACTCGGCCCGCCACTCCTCGGCACTCTTTCGCGCGCCGCCGCTAAGTGGCAGTTCTTCCAGCGCATCCAGAAAGCGCCGGCAATTCTCTTCATCCCGATTCAAAAGGTTCCCCATTCTTCTGTTACCTCGTTTTCTTCCCGATTCCTGTTCTCCTGTGCCTGGTAACTCCGCCTATGCGCTTGCTCCCCGTCTACGTCTTGCCCGCTCCGTAATCCGCTGCCGAGCACGGAACAGCCTCACCTTCACCGTGTTCGCGTTGATCTCCATCAGCTCTGCAATCTCTTCCACCGAAAATCCCTGCACTTCTTTCAGCACCAGCATGGTGCGGTCCCGTTCTTCCAGGCAGCTCATCAACTCTTCCACCTGCTCCCGCGCCACCAGCCGGTCTCCAACATCCGGCCTGCCATCCGACTGCTCCGACGACGCCTGGTACACCTGGTTCTGCTCTTCGCTCAACTCCGCCTCAAACACCAGCGGTCGAACCTTCTTTTTTCTTAGCAAGTCCCAGCATTCGTTCACCGTGATCTTATATAGCCAGGTGCTGAACGCCGCCCGCTGGTCGAACCTTCTTATAGAAAAGTAGGCTTTCAGGAACACCTGCTGGGCTATGTCTTCCACGTCCTCCCGGTTCCTCAGGATGCCACCCGCCACCGCAAATACCCGGTTTTGGTGCCTCCTGACCAGCTCCTCAAATGCCGTCTTATCATCCTTTTGCGCGCGCCGGACCAGTTCCCGGTCCTCCTCCACACGCGCCGAGGCCCCCTCCCCCGCCGTCCTGGGCTTCCCCAGTCCTGTCAGTGCCAGTGCCATTGGTTTTGGGACGCGTGCCATAGGTCTTTGGTTACGGAAATTTCTTTCCCGTTTCTCCCCGGGCGGCCTAGCCTACCCGGGAGATTTAACATTTTCCACTAGTTTAGACTTGCTACCGTGTACTATCTATGGAATACTCACTCCATGATTATCGGTGATCGTCTTCGCGCTCTGCGCGAGGAAAAGAAACTCTCCCAGGGTGATATCGAGAAGCGTACCGGTCTCCTCCGTTGTTACATTTCCCGTGTTGAAAATGGCCACACGGTTCCGGCCATCGAAACTCTGGAAAAGCTGGCGCGCGCGCTCGAGTGCCCACTTTATCAACTCTTCTACGACGGTGAAGAGCCACCTCAACTTCCGAACCTGCCCAAGCGCAAATCGTCCGACGATATCGCCTGGGGCAGTGCCGGAAAAGAGGCGCGCTATCTCAACAAGCTCCGCCGCTTGCTGAGTAAAGCCGACGAGGAAGATCGCAAACTGCTCCTGTATATGGCCCAAAAAATGGCCAATCGGTAGCCGTTCCGCGAACTTCTTCGCGTACTCGTGGAAACAACCTGCAACTGAAAAACCGCTCTGCCCCCGCCTTGAGCGGTTTTTTCATCTCTCGCGCCAAGCTCCCAAGCTTGTCATCCCGGCCGGTGCCACGGCGCAGTTTGCCGCACTCCCGCTTCGTGTCATCCCAAACGGAGGCCAGCGCCTTTTGCTGGCCGGAGTGAGGGATCTGCTTTTTCTTCTCTTCTCAGCGAACTCCGCGTTCTCGCCCGCTGCGTTATTCCTTTTTTCTCCCACTCAAAACCCAATCCCAACAGCAAACTCGATCGCGAAACGTTCATACTGATTACCGATTACTTTCTTCTCTCACTCCCACTCAATCGTGCTCGGCGGTTTGCTGCTCACGTCATACACCACCCGCGTCACTCCCTTCACCTCGTTCACAATCCGCGTGGACATCCGCTCCAGCACATCTCCCGACAATCTCACCCAGTCCGCCGTCATCGCGTCGTCCGATTGCACCACCCGCACCGCCACCGTCAGTCCGTACGTCCGCCCATCCCCCATGACGCCCACACTTCGCACCGGCAGCAGCACCGCAAACGCCTGCCAAACCTTCTCGTATAATCCCGCGCTCCGGATCTCTTCCACCACAATTGCATCCGCCTCGCGCAGCGTCTCCAAATCTTTCTTCGTAATCGCCCCCAGTAGCCGCACCGCCAGCCCCGGCCCCGGGAACGGATGCTTCACCAGAATCTCTTCCGGTAATCCTAAATCTTTTCCAATCCGCCGCACCTCATCCTTAAATAAATCCCGCAGCGGCTCCACCAGCGCGAACGGCATATTCTCCGGCAATCCGCCCACATTGTGATGCGACTTGATCGTGGCCGATGGCCCTTTCACCGACACCGATTCGATCACGTCCGGATACAGCGTCCCTTGCACCAGGTACTTGATTGCACCCGCCGCGCTCTTCTGCAGCTTCTCCGCTTCTGCCGCAAAAATCGTGATGAACTCACGCCCGATAATCTTCCGCTTCTGCTCCGGGTCGCTCACACCCTCCAGCTTCGACAGAAAATGCTCCGAAGCGTCCACCCCAATCACCCGGAGCCCCAGCCGCTCGCGATACATCTCCAGCGTATGTTCAAACTCATTCTTCCGCAGCAGCCCCGTGTTCACGAAAATATTTGTCAGCCGCTCGCCCATCGCCCGGTGCACCAGCGCCGCCGCCACCGTCGAATCCACGCCGCCGCTCAGCCCGCAAATCGCGTGATGCGTTTCCACTTTCGCCCGAATCGCTTCCACCGTCTCTTCGATGAACGCCTTCGGGCTCCACTTCGGCTCCGCCTTGCACACCCGGAAAAGAAAATTCCTTAAAATCTCCGTTCCGCCGTCGGTGTGATTCACTTCCGGATGAAACTGCACCGCATACATTTTTCTCTTATGGTCTTCCGCCGACGCAATCGCCGTCGCCGTCTTTCCCGTCAAATGAAATCCCGGCGGCAACTCCAGCACGTTGTCTCCGTGGCTGGCCCAGATCTTCAGCTTCTCCGGCAATCCGCCCAGAATATGGCTCTCCGCCTTTTCCAAATTGAAATGTTGCGGCCCGTACTCCCGCCGTTCCACCGGCTCCACTTTTCCACCCAGATTCTTCGCCATCCACTGCATCCCGTAACAAATTCCCAGCACCGGAATCCCCTGCGCCAACACCGCCGGATCGCACACCGGCGCGTCCTTGTCGTACACCGAACTGGGCCCGCCCGACAAAATAATTCCAGCCGGCTCTAACTTCCGAATCTCTTCCACCGAAGCCGTACACGGCATCACCGCGGAAAACACCTGCTGCTCGCGCACCCGCCGCGCAATCAGCTGCGTATACTGCCCCCCAAAATCCAGCACCACAATCCCGCCCCGCTCCGTCTTCAGTATCGCCTTCGCCTCGCTCTGCGCCATCTTCGCCGTTCCTTCCATCAGTTCACCTCATCAACGAACCGATTCTAATCCCGAAACACGTAGGGGCACGATAAATCGTGCCCCTCTTGGTTCTCTTCTCTGTGTCCTCTGTGCTCTTCCTCTGCGCACTCTGTGTTAAGCCTTATCTTTCTTTTTCACCCCACCACAATATTCAACATCTTATCCGCCACGAAAATCACTTTCCGCACCGTCTTCCCCGCCAGATGCGCCGCGACTCCCGGATCCGCCTGAGCCCGCTTCGTCACCTCATCCTGCCCACTTCCCGCCGGCACCGTAACGCGTCCCCGGACCTTTCCATTCACCTGCACCGGAATCTCCACCTCATCCTCTTTCGCCAACTCCGCGTTAATCGCCGGCCAACTCACCGTCCACAATCCATCCGTGTGCCCCAGCATCTCCCACAACTCTTCCGCCAGGTGCGGCGTCATCGGCGCCAGCATCAATGTCACCAGTTCCAACACTTCCTTCTGCACCTCCGGCCGCACGCCCTCATTCAACGGCTCCGCCGCATAAATCGCGTTCACCAACTCCATGATCTGCGCGATCGCCGAATTAAAATGCCACCGCCCCTCAAAATCCTGCGTCACCCTCTGCAAACTCTGATGCGCCTTCCGCAGCAGCGCTTTCTCTTTATCCGTCCACTGTGGTACAGCCATTCCTGGCTGTACTCCTCCGCTGGCCACTGGTCGCTGGCCACTGGTCGCCTCTGCATGCTTGTCCACGACCCGGTGAACTCTATTCAAAAACCTCCACGCCCCATCAATACTCTCCTCGCTCCACTCCAAATCTTTCTCTGGCGGCGCCGCAAACAACGTATACAACCTTCCCGTATCCGCCCCATACTTCTCCGCCATCTCTTCCGCGCCCACCACGTTCCCGCGCGATTTCGACATCGCCACGCCGCCCTTTTGCACCATCCCCTGCGTAAACAAACGCGCAATCGGCTCGTCGTGCTTCACCAATCCCAAATCCCGCATCACCTTGCACCAGAACCGCGAATACAAAAGGTGCAGAATCGCGTGCGTAATCCCGCCGATATACTGGTCAATCGGAAACCAGTACGCCGACTTCACCGGATCAAACGGCGCCTTTTCATTGTGTGGATCGCAATACCGGTAGAAATACCACGACGAATCCACAAACGTATCCATCGTGTCCGACTCCCGCCGCGCCGCCCCGCCGCACTTCGGACATTTTACGTTCACAAACTCCGGATCCGTCGCCAGCGGCGATTCTCCCTCGCCCGTCAACTTCGGATTCGCCGGCAGCAGCACCGGGAGATCTTTGTCCGGCACCGGCACCATTCCATCCTTCTCGCAATAAATCACCGGGATCGGCGTGCCCCAATACCTCTGCCGAGAAATTCCCCAATCCCGCAACCGGAAGATCGTCTCTTTCTTCCCAAACCCACGCGCCTCGGCATCCGAAGCCATCCGCTCAATCGCCTCTTCCGACTTCAGCCCCGAATACTTCCCCGAATTCACGCTGTATCCGTATTCCGTGAAGGGTTGCGCTTGCTTGTTGTCTCCGTGTCCTCTCTGCTCTTTCTCTGTGTCCTCTGTGTTAAAACTCTTTTCCTTAGCCACTACCGCTGGGACTGGCAGTCCGAATTTCGTCGCAAACTCAAAATCCCTCTCATCATGCGCCGGCACCGCCATAATCGCCCCGGTCCCATACTCCAGCAACACAAAATTCCCCACCCAAATCGGCGTCTTTTCCCCGTTAAACGGGTTCACCGCGTACCGCCCCGTAAAAAATCCGTCTTTCTCCGCGGTAGCAATATCCTCCGTCTTCACCGACGAAACCTTCATCTCCGCCAGCTTCCGCGCCCGCCCCTCCGCACTGTAGTGGCCGACCTTCAGGTCGGTCTCCGGATCCGCCGCACACGAAGCAAGCAGTTCCCCCACCATCGGATGATTCGGCGCCAAAACAATCGCGCTGGCCCCATAAATCGTGTCAATCCGCGTCGTAAAAATCTCAATCTTCTCCCCGGATGCCCCAGGTGCCGTCTTTGCACCTGGGTCTTGGGGTTTCTTCTCTTCACTCCGAGGCTGTCGGCTGTCGACTGTAGACTGTAAGCTGTCTATCTCAAACCAAACCTTCGCTCCTGTACTCTTCCCAATCCAATTCCTCTGCATCGCAATCACGCGATCCGGCCAGCCGCCCTCCAGTTGCTTCAAATCTTCCAGCAACTGCTCCGAATACGCCGTCGTCTTCAAAAACCACTGCTCAATCTCCCGCGCTTCCACGCGTGTATCTTCGTGCCGCCAGCAAAAGCCGCCGTTCACCACCTGCTCATTCGCCAGCACAGTGCAGCACTTCGGACACCAGTTCACCCGGCTCTTTTTCTTGTACGCAATTCCCCGCTCCAGCATGCGCAGGAAAAACCACTGGTTCCACCGGTAATATTCCGGCTCGCAAGTGGAGATCTCCCGCCGCCAGTCATAGCTGAACCCGAAACGCCGCAGCGTCCTCTGAAATTCCGCAATATTTTTGTTGGTCCACACACGCGGATGCGTGTGGTTCTTGATCGCCGCGTTTTCCGCCGGCAGGCCAAACGCGTCCCACCCCATCGGGTGCAACACGTTGAACCCGCGCATGCGCTTCACACGAGCAACCACATCCCCAATCGTGTAGTTGCGCATATGTCCCATGTGCATCGTCCCCGAAGGGTACGGCAGCATTTCCAGCACATAGTATTTGGGTTTCTTCGGATCCGCTTCCGTCTCAAACACGCGGTGTTCGGCCCACCGCTTCTGCCACTTGCGTTCAATCTCCTGCGGCTTGTAGTCCCCCACGCCCGATGTTCCCTCTCGCCCTGTAGTTTCTCGCCTTTCCTTCCAACTCTTCTCTGTGTCCTCTGTGCTCTTCCCTCTGCGAACTCTGTGTTAAGTTTTTCTCTTATTTTTTCTTAGTCTTCACCGCCGGCAAATGCCGCGAACTCGCAAACTTCTTACCCTTCTTCTCCAACTCCTTCTTCTGCTTCTTCATCGCCGTGGTCATCATCGAAAAACCCTTCTCCGCCTCTGGCCCCTCAACTCCCGCCAGTTCCCACAACTTCGCCACATTCTTCCGGTCGTCCCCCGGATCATCAATCGGCGTCTCCAGCAAAAATGCGCGGCCAGCCAACCCGAGCGGCGGCGCACTGCCCAGGCGTGCCGTCCGCAAAATCCGCTCAAACGCCGCCGCGCCGATCTTCCCATCCCCAATATGCTCGTGCCGGTCCACGCGTCCGCCGAGGGGAATCTTCGAGTCGTTCACATGAAACACCGGCACATTTTCCAATCCAAGCACGCGGT
>DATLVJ010000185.1:0-4561 GCA_035577585.1 Candidatus Limnocylindrales bacterium | reverse complement strand
TCAGCTGGCGAATCATTCAGGGGGATTACCTGATGACTAGATTCTTCGGCGATACACAGAACAACGGAAGGATTTCGACGGGGATCATCTACAGATTTTAGAGAGAACCCCGGTGAAATCAGAGTGGCCGGCAGGCATTCGCTTGCCGGCTTTTCTTTTTTGCAAGGGTCCGACTTTCGTGCGCGACCAGCTGGGCAATTCCGCGAGCTGGGAGAAGAGAAAGGCGGCGAGGTGTCCAATTCAGGACAGACACGCTACCTGACGACGAGTAGGGTTCAGATAAAGCAGTAAACTACTATCGAAACATTCCGAACACCCCGACCCTGAGCGCCAAGCGAGCGCTCAGGGTGTGTAAACCCTACTGGCAGGACCGCAAGCTCAACCAATAGTTGAACCGGGTTAAATGGATGTATCTATTGAAATTGGGTATGCCGGGCGAGTAGGATAGAGGTTCCCATACAGGGTTGACCGCCGTTTGGTTGATCCCCAGCCCCTTCTCAACGGCGGTGGAAAACCCCTGTTCCGCCTGGATAGGGTGCAACATGAAGCTCATACTCAATGGAAGTCAACCCGGACGCTGCCCGGATTGCGGCAGCACCACACTTCACCGGTCGCGGAGAAAAGACTTTGTAGAGTCGTTTCTGCACTACGCGTTGTTCATCAGCCCATACCGATGCGACGAATGCTACGAACGGCATTTTCGGGTTCGGAAGGTGAATGACGCGGGACACCCGGCAACACATCGGACGGGACACGCCGCGTAGTCTTCCACGTTAGCGATCCCAACATGCATTCCGCAGGCCGCTGAGCGGTCAAGCGGACGGGTGTCTGAGAATTTCGGCGAGCGCGCGGATTCTGGCGGAGTCCGCCGGAGTTTTTGCGCCCGCAGCGTTTTTCTCGACGGATGCCGCCATTTTCTGCAGCTTGGCCACTTTGCCCTTGTTCATGTGGGAAGACTCCGCGTTTTGAATGGCGCCGCGGAGAGAAGCGATCTGCTTGGCGGGCAAGGCCGCAGAACGGGAGAGTTGATCGAGATAGGCTTTCGCGACGATGAGGCTGGAGGGCCACACGATTTTTTGCTGGTTCTGGACGTTGAGGGCGTCGGCGTGGACGGATTTGGCGGCGTCGATTTCGTTTTGGGTGAGGAGCTTCCCGGGCGTGAGTTCAAAGACATCGAGGCCGCGAGCGATCTCCGAGCCGTAGATATAGCCATTGTACCAGTAGGCGGACCATTCACCGCCGAGGACGAGCATCTTGGGGTCGATGGGACCGCGGTCGAAGTAGGCAATTTCGACGGGCTGCGCGGGGTCGGTAAAATCCATGACAGAAACGCCGCCCTGATACCAGGCCTGGACTTCGATGTCGCGGCCGGGAACGGGAACGAGGGAGCCGTTGTGAGCGACGCAGTTTTCGGAGTCGCCCTGGGCGGCGGGTAGCTTGTAATAGTTGGCGAAGGTGAGCTTGTCGTCCTTCAGGCGGAAGATGGCGTCGGCGCCCCACTTGTTGGGATCGTTTGGTCGGCAGCGCGCGCCAAGACCGCCTCCCCATTCGTCGGTGAAAACAACTTTGCTGCCGTCGTTGGAGAAGGAGGCGGAATGCCAGTAGGAGTAGTTGGGGTCGTTGACGGCGTCGAGACGCTTCGGGTGGACGGGATCTTTGATGTCGAGAAGAATTCCGTTGCCGGAACAGGCGCCGGCGGCGAGGCCGATGGCGGTGTAGACCGTGATGTCGTGGCACTGATCTGTGTCCGCGGGTTTCTCCTGACCCTTGTGAAGGCTGCCACCATTGGTCAGACCGTTGATCGCACCGGAGCGAGCATCAATGAAGAGACGGGGAGTGGAGACGATTTTCGCGTCTTGCGGAGCGGCGACGGGGACTTTGATTACGTCAATGCGGAATAGAGCGGTGTTGGGGTCTTTGTCTGGCTTTTCGCCGGAGCAGCCAGCGAGCTCTTCGGCTTGGCGCACGAAGGAAGTGCCGGAGACGTAGATATAGACGTTTTCCTTGTCGTTGGGATCGAGGACCAGGGTGTGAGTGTGGGAGCCACGGCAGGTTTGCACGGCGGCAACTTGCTTCGGATTCTTGATGTCGGAAATATCGAAGATGCGGACACCGCGGAAGCGGTCTTTTTGCGCGGCGGGGAGGCGGCGCTTCTTTTCTTTTTCTTCCGTTGCGGGCGGCGGAGGCTCAGGAGGAAATCCCTGGGTGCCGCAGTCGAGGCGGCCGTTGGGCATTTCGACGGACATGAAGAGAAGATTTTTGTATACGGAGACATCGCCCTGGCCGCCGGGGCAGACCATCGAAGTGAGCAAGGTGGTGTTCGCGGGATTGGAAATGTCGTAGATATTCACGCCGTAGAAATTGCCCATGAAGAGGTGATTGCCCTGGAAAGCAAAGTCGGAATTCGCGAAGGCGAGTTGCGCGATCGGGAGTTGCACGGCCTTGGGGAGTTTTGCGATGTTGCCGATGCCGAGCTGGGCGATGGTCTTTTGCACCCGAGGATCATCGGGATCGGTTGCGCCGAGTTGAAAGGCGTCGGGCTTTTTGAGGAGGAGAAGATGCTTGATGCCCACGGCGGCTTCGCCGGCGTCGTAGAGACCGGGTGCGAGTTTGGCGCGGGGATCGTAGACGTCGGAGCCTGTCATGCCGGGGGGAAGCGCGGGCGCGGGTTCGGGTTCAAACGGATTCTTGTTGTCGTCGGCGTCCGCGGCCGCGTCTTTTTTGGCCTGATCCTGCTTGGCGGCATCCGGCTGCGGCGTTTCCTGTTTGGGTGGAGTTGCCGGAGGTTCTTGCGCTTTCAACCGGCTGATGCCGGAGGATAGAAAAATCGCGGCGATAGCGACGCGAAGGGCAAGGGTTATTGCTCGGTTCATTGTTTCTCCTCAGAAGATTTTTTCTGCAGCAGGGATTCCATAATTTTGATTTCGGCGCGCTGGGTGTTGTCGGCGTCGGTGGCGAAGTTGAAGAGGTCGGCGTCCTGGCCGGCGCCGGCGGTGTCGAAAAGATCTTTCACCATGACGAGGGCGCCGTTGTGGTGTTGGATCATCCCGGTGAGAAAAAGGTGGTCAAATTCGGAGCCTTTGGATTTGCGCAACGCTTCCATTTGTTCGGCGCTGAGCATGCCGGGCATGAGGGCCATGGGGCGGCCGGAGCGGTCCATCTCCGGCATGCCGGGCATGGCCATGGAGAGGGGTTCACCGCGGGCGGCGAGCCAGCGCTGCATAAAACGGATTTCGCTGGACTGGGAGCTGCTGATTTTGGCGCCGAGGGAATGGAGGTCGTTGTTTTCGGTGTGCGAGGGGATAAGGGCGGTCATTTCGACGGCTTGCCGGTGGTGCATGATCATGCCCTGCATGAATTCGACGTCGGCGGGCGAACGGGGAGGGAGGGTGCCTTTGGTCGAGGGCGGAAGTGTTTTGGTGGGCATGCCGGGGGCGCCGGGTTGAACGATGGCGGGGGCGGAGGAGTCTTTCTGCTGGGCGTGCATGCACGAAGAAATTACGGGAAGTCCCGCGATGAGGAATGCGGCGCAAAGGGCCAGGGAGCTAGTCGATGAGCGGAATGGGCGTTTGCCGCGAAAAAGGGAAGAGCGGGACTGCGGCGGGCAGTTACGCATTCGACCAGTTGGAAATTTGGTGAGCAGCTCGCGTTCTCGCAGGCGATTCAAGCACAGAATTTATATCATGCCGGTAGCAGGAGCGGGCCAGTTATTTTGCGCTCGGTCAGCATTTGTGGTTGGCGGTGGTGGGGTCGATGACACTGGTGATTTCGGTGATTTTGGTGGCGGGGAAACCGCTGAGTTCGGCGTGGCGACGGATGACGGATTCGTCCTTGGCAAGATAGATGCAGAAAGTTTTGTCGCCGGTGACAAACGACTCCTGCCACTGGATGTCGGGGCCGAGCTGGCTGAGCGCATGGTTGGACCGGACAGCGGCTTCGCGCAATTGATCTTCCTGCAGAGTGCCTACCTTCGGTATTTCGCGTTCGATGACATATTTTTTCATTGCATCCTCCGTATGATGGCAAGAATTGTGCTGACCCACTGAAAATAGGCGAAAAAGGGGGTTGCGGCAAGATGGCATATTTGCCATTCTACATGGGTACTTGCGCCATGCGGAAAGGAGACGGGAATGATTGACGTGACAGTGGTGATCCTGGACGGGACGTTTTCGTCGACGGCAGTGGGGCCGATGGAGGTATTCCGGCATACGGGGACGCTTTGGAACGACTTTGCGGGAAAGGCCCCAGCCCCGAAATTCAGGGTGACAACAGCTTCGGCGACTGGGCGGCCGGTGGAGTGCGACGGGCCGCTCTACATTCGGCCGATGGCGTCGCTGGCGGCGATTCGGAAGACGGAGCTGATTTTTTTGCCGTCGACGGGGCCGAGCCTGAATGACATCGTGGAGCGGAATGGGGAAGTGGTGCCGTGGCTGCGGAAATGGCAGAAGCGGGGAGCGGCGATTGCGAGCGTGTGCACGGGGGTTGGATTGGTGGCGGCGACGGGGTTGCTGGACGGGAAACGCGCAACGACGCATTGGGGTGTGGCGCCGAATTTCCGTAA
>DATLVJ010000184.1:0-2492 GCA_035577585.1 Candidatus Limnocylindrales bacterium | reverse complement strand
GATCCCAAAACGGTGATGCCGGATCGCGGGCAGGTTACCATGACGACCCATTTCCTGCGCTCGTACAGCAAATTGCTGATCAAAATTTGCCACCGGCGGAATATTCACGCCATGGGAGGCATGGCCGCCTTCATTCCGATTAAAAACGATCCGGCGGCAAATGAAAAAGCCATCGCGCAGGTGCGCGCCGACAAGGAACGTGAAGCCGGCGACGGCAACGACGGAACGTGGGTGGCGCATCCTGGACTGGTGGGCGTGGCCAATGAAATATTCGACCGGCTGATGCCGGGACCGAACCAGATCGACAAGAAGCTTGCCGATTTCACGGCGACCGCGGCGGATTTGCTGGAAGTGCCAAAGGGCCAGATTACGGAAGCGGGTCTGCGGCAAAACATCGCCGTTGGTCTCGGTTATCTGGAGGCGTGGCTGCGCGGCACTGGCTGCGTTCCGCTGTTCAATTTGATGGAAGACGCGGCGACGGCGGAAATCAGCCGCGCGCAGCTCTGGCAGTGGATCCACCAGAACGCGCATCTGCAGGACGGCCGCAAAATCGAAGTGGCGTTTTGCGACCGCATCATTGACGAGGAGCTTGCGAAAACGAAACAGGCTGGCGACTCGGTGCGGCTTGCGGCTTACGAAAAATCGGCGCAGTTGATGCGCGATTTGATTCGCTCGCCGCAGTTCGTGGAGTTTCTGACGGTCCCTGCGTACCAGAAGATTTTGAGCGAAGGAAATTAGGGACAGGAGGGCCGGGCGAGCCCGGCCCCTACCAGTTAATAAGGCTCAGATGTGGCAGCTGGTGGCGCCACGCTTTTCGAGGTAGCGCTGATGGTATTCTTCGGCGCGCCAGAATGTGCCGGCCGGCGTGATCTCCGTGGCCACTGGCCGGCGCAGTTTGCCGCTCGCTTCAAGCGACTGCTTGGACTTTTTCGCCGCGGCTTCCTGCTCCGGCGAGTGAAAGAAGATCGCGGTGCGGTACTGCTTACCGTAATCGGGCCCCTGGCGATTCACCTGCGTCGGGTCGTGGATGGTCCAGAAAACATTGAGCAGTTGATCGTAGCTGAGTTTTTCCGGATCGAATGTGACCTGCACTACTTCGGCGTGGCCGGTCGTGTCCGTACAAACATCCTGGTAGCTGGGATTTTCCGTGCGACCGCCGCTGTAGCCGACCGCGGCGTCCAAAACGCCCGGGACGCGGCGAAACGCGGCTTCGATGCCCCAGAAGCATCCCGCGCCAAACGTAGCGATTTCCTGCATATGATTCCCCCTTGCGTGCCCCAGCCGGGAAAGGCTGGCCGCCTGCGATAATAATTTAGCTCCCAGTTAGAGTATAAACGCGCGAAAAGGTTTCACCAGCTCCTTCGCCTTTCCCTTTGGATTTCCTGGGGTTAAGAGCCCTTCTTGGCCGGGGCTTTTGCGGCGGCGATGCCTTTGAGCTTGTCTTGTGCCGGGCCTTTATAAGGGCTGTCCACGGAGGCGGCATCGGTGAAGGCCTGCTTGGCCCCAGCGGCGTTCTTGAGATTCAGATAGGCAAATCCGAGGCGGTACTGATTGCGCGCGTAAACAGCGGCGTTCGATTTCAGGAGCGGAGCGGCCTTTGTCAGGCTCTCCACCGCCGCGGGATTCAGTTTTTTCTGCAGATCGATCTGGCCGAGCGCGCTGAGGGCCAGTCCTTTTTGCAGATTGATCTGCTTTTGCCAGTCCGCGTCGGCCACACCCTCGGGTTTTTTCGCAGTGTCGCAAAGCGCAGCGGCTTTCTTCGCGTACGCTTCCGCTTTGTCCAATTGCTCACCCTTTTCGCTGTAGTCGTCGGCGAGCAGCAGCAGGATGCCGAGATTGTCCGGGTCTTTCGTCAGCGCGGTGTTCGCGGTTTCAAGCATCTTCGGGCGATTCTGCGCCTGCTGATAAGTGACGGCCGCCGCGCCCAGGGCTTGCCCGGCGTTCGGCGAATCGGGAAACAGATTTGCAAAGCGCACCAGAAGCGCGGCTTTTTTTGTGGCGTCCTTCTGCTGGTAGGCGGCGCTCATCAGCGATTGCTCGATGTAGTCTCGATTGTCCTTCACGGATTCGAGCTTCTGCTGCTGCTCGACTTTCCAGACATCAGGAGTGGTGCCGGCCGGCGGAGGTTGCGCCTTGAACCGCTGAAGGATTCCCGAGGCTTTTTCGCCCGCGGCGAAAAGGCGGTCGGTGTCGCCCTTTTCATTGGCCGCGCGGACCATGTTGACGGCATTCGTGAAATTGTCCGGGTCGACGGCAAAAAGTTTGTCGCCATATTCGAACACTTTGTCGTACTGCTTGGCGTTGAGGTAGAAGTTCACGTACTGCTCGTCGGCGAGGACTTGCAAGTCGCCCTCCGAGTGAGCGGCAGAGAAGGCGTCAATCAATTTGAGTTTTGCCGCGGGATCGGTCGCGGCATTGATGTCGTTGAGTTGGTGATCCACTTCGGAGCCGGCCGAAACGATGATGGTTTTTCCGATTTGTGCGCGCAAAGG
>DATLVJ010000183.1:0-5568 GCA_035577585.1 Candidatus Limnocylindrales bacterium | reverse complement strand
CGCGGCGGTTGGCGACATAGGCCTGGGACTATGAGTACGGTGGAGCAATTCGACGCGCGATCTTGCGTGCTCATGCGGTTGGGCGAGCGGCGGTTTGCGCTGGCGGCGGAGGACATTGCGGAACTGGTTGCGCCGAGCCGTGTTTTCCGGTTTGCCCACCGCACCACGGAGATTGACGGTGTAATCCTGCGGCGCGGGCGCGTGGTGCCGGTTTGCGATGTTGCGGAACGCCTTACGGGCAAGAAGCTGACGGCACGGCGGTTTTATCTTGTGGCAACGCAGCGGCGGGGCGCGGGGCTGGATTGGGTGGCACTACCGGTCAGCGGTGAATGCGAATTGATTACAGCGGATTTGACACCGGCGGCAGATTCCGATTCGCCGCACGTGGCGGCGTGGCTTTCGCATGACGGCGAAGTGATTGAAGTGCTCAACCTGGATGCATTAATGCCGGGGGCTGCAGTTCCGGAAATCACTGCCCAAGGCGGAAGCCCAGAGGCCCGCGCATGATCCCGCCTGGCAAACCGGCAAAGATTCTGTTGATTGACAGCAACGTGCTGTTTTCGAAGCGACTGGGCGACGCGTTGCGACGGGAAGGATTTGAGGTGACGACGGCGACGCAGGCCGCGTTTGCCCTCACAACGCTCGAATACAATGCGCCCTCAGTGATTGTGTGCGCGACGAATATGCGAGAGATGGGTGCGCTGGAAATCGCCAGGATTATTCACGCCGATCCGAAAAACGCGGCGCTTCCGGTGATTGCGATGGGCGACGGCAGCCAGCGCGCCCTGATGGAATCGTTTCAGGCGGGTTGCGACGACTATATCG
The DNA here is from genome assembly GCA_035577585.1 of Candidatus Limnocylindrales bacterium. Classification (GTDB taxonomy): domain Bacteria; phylum Acidobacteriota; class Terriglobia; order Acidiferrales; family UBA7541; genus Acidiferrum. Next base: position 4,743 of record DATLVJ010000183.1, on the reverse strand, counting down.
ACCGGCATCTTTCACCCGGTGTGATCGCAAATCACATCAAGAATATCGTGGTCAGCAAACTGGAAGGGTTTCAGCCGACGCAGATGCTGGGCCAGGCCGACACGAGCCTGAGCGGGAATTTAACGCACCACGATCTCACCGGCGTGATGCAGATGCTCGGGCAGGCGCGGCAGACCGGGGCGTTGACGATCAACGCGGGGGAGACCGACGGGGTTTTGTTTTACGACGGCGGGGAAATCACCCATGCGGAGTGCGGGGCGCTGTTCGGCGACGAAGCCGTGATTTACATATTGAAGAGCTGCGTGAAGTGCGGGTCCGGCGTCTACAAATTTATTTATGGCGCGGCCTCGGGGCAGCGAACGGTGTTGCGTTCGGCGACGGACCTGATGCTGGATGCAATGCGCGAATTTGACGAGACGGAGCGAACCGGCTTCGACGAGTTGGCGGACAAGGAGGCCCAATGAGTGACGCAATTGTTTTGCCGGAGGCTGGAACGGTCGAACCGCGGCGGACCCCGACGGTTTATTTTATTGATGACAGCGCTACGATGCGCGAAGTGATCAAGATCGCGTTCCGGCGAGAGAGCATCAATGTGGTGACGTGCGCCGATGCCGCGTCCGCGCTGGCCCAGTTCGACGAAAACCCACCCGACGTTGTGATCACCGACGTGATCATGCCGGACCAGGACGGGTATTCGGTGTGCAGCCAGGTGAAGCAGAATCCTCAGTTTGCGAAGACACCGGTGATTCTGATGTCCGGAGTGGTGAACAAAAGCGTTGCTGACCGTGCGGTTGCCGTGCAAGCGGATGAATTGGTGCGGAAACCATTTCAGCCGCAGGAGTTGATTTCCCGGGTGAAGAATCTGATTGGCCACGGAGTGCCGGCTTTGCAGCAACCGTCGGAACGCCAACTGGCCGTGCCTTCTTTGAGCAGTTTGTTCGCCGCACCGGCAGCGCCGCGGATTGTACCACCGCCGGCACCGGTGCAGGCGGCGCCGCACGCCGCGGAATCGCGCCCAGCCGACAACGTTTGGCCGCGAGCGCTGGCCGAGGCATTCGTGCAACAAGGAAACGCGGCCGCTCCGCAAGCTCCGCCTGCGGGCCCGAATGCGGCGCCCCGACCCGTGGGGACCGCAACCGACATCCAGAAACTTCGCGTGGAAATTTCACGCCTCGAAATCCTGGTGAAAAAGCTGCAAACAGAGTTGCAAATCGAGCGTCAGTACAACCAGGCGCTCGAACTTCACGTGCGCACACTCACCCAAGTAGACTAGCAAGACACACCCCCACCAGAAAAATCATCGAACAAAATGTTCCAAAGGCCAGTTGACGCGTTTGGCTGAATTCAGTAGCCTCGGCAGACGCTGGAATTGCGTGGAATTTGTGTGTGGTAAGGGGAAGGCGCGATGAACAAACCTACGAAGAGCGGAATAACCAGGCGTCAGTTTGCGCAGCGGGCGGCGCTGCTTTCGGCCACCGCGTCGATTGCGCCTGCGGCGGGCGTGTTTGCGGAACCCTTGCTGACAACCTCGGCACAGGAGGCGGCAGCGGCGCATCCGAATCTTTCGGCGGAGAGCCAGGTGGAGGCGGAGGCGCGTTACCAGCAGATTTTGAGCCAGTACGGCAGCCGCTTCACCGCGGAGGAAAAGGCCTCCCTGCGCGAGATGAATCTGGTGACACAGTCGAGCCTCGACAAAGTGCGCGCGTTCGCACTGCAGAATGGCGACGCTCCGGCGCTTTATTTGAAACCATTGGTGGAACGCGAGAAGAAACCCGTTCAGCCGCCGGCAGCCGCGCCGGCAAAGAAGTCCTGAGGGAACGACAAATGCTCAGCGAGCAAATTCTTTACTTATCCGTTGGCGAACTGGCGAAGAAGATCCAATCCAAGCAGATTTCTCCCGTGGAATTAACGGAAAGCTATCTGGCGCGCAGTCAGGCGCTGGGGCCGAAGTTGAACGCGTATGCGCGGCTGACGCCGGATCTGGCGCTGGAGCAGGCGCACGCGGCGGAGAAAGACATCCAGCGCGGGCACTACCGCGGGCCGCTGCATGGAATTCCCTACGCGGCCAAAGATTTGCTGGCGGTGAAAGGGATTCCGACGACGTGGGGCGCGAAGCCGTTCGCCGACCAGGTGTTTGACTACAACGCGACGGTGATCGAGCATCTTCACAACGTTGGCGCGATCCTGCTGGGCAAGGCGGCCATGATCGAGCTGGCCGGCGGAATGGGCTATGCGTACGCTTCCGCCTCCTTGCAGGGCGAGGCGAAAAACCCGTGGGATACGAAGTGCTGGACGTGCGGGTCGTCCTCGGGGTCGGGCGCGATTGTGGCCGCGGGGCTGGCGGGATTTGCCATCGGGACGGAAACGTGGGGTTCGATCGTGTGCCCTTCGGCGTTCTGCGGGGTGAGCGGGTTTCGGCCGACCTACGGACGGGTGAGCCGCCGCGGGGCCATGGCACTGTCTTACTCGATGGACAAGATTGGGCCCCTGGCGCGCTCGGCGGAGGATTGCACGAATATCTTCGCGGCGATGGCGGGGCACGACCCGCTCGATCGCAGCACGCTGCCGGTGGACAAGGCGGCATTCACGTATTCGCCCGCAGCGGATTTGAAAGGGCGAAGTTTGCGGATCGGGTGGTTGACCAACGCTTGGAAGCAATACGATCCGGCGATCGGGAAAATCGTGGAGACGGCAAAGACCGCGCTGAAACATCATTTCCCTTCCATCAAGAATGCCGCGCTGCCGGAAGGACCGTGGGAGGATGCGTTGACGCTGATTTTATCCGGAGAAGCTGGATCGGCGTTCTCGCAACTGATTCGTTCGGGGCGGGTGAAGGAACTGAATGACCCGGTCGGGCGCCTGGGCGGATATGTCAGCCAAAGCGTTTCGGGCGCCGACTACACGACGGCGCTGCGAATTCGGGATATCCTGCAGAAAAAAATGACAGAGCTGTTCGATACGTATGATGTGCTGGCGACGGCCTCGCTGCCAGTGGCGGCGACACCCCTGAGTTTGAATCTGGTTACCGGGTTGTCATTTCCGGATCCACTCAGCGGGATTGGAAATCTGTGCGGGCTGCCGGCGATCTCGGTGCCTTGCGGTTTCACGGATAAGAATTTGCCCGTTGGGCTGCAGTTTGTGGGGCGCGCGGGTGACGATGCAGCGGTGTTGCAGGCGGGAAGAATTTTCCAGCAGACTACGACCTGGCATAAGAAGCATCCCAAGCTGTAGCTCACCCCTTCAGGAGTGAGGATTTCCGAGGGGTTCCTACGATTTCTTGCGAGTCTCGAGAATTTCGCGGACCGTGCGGAGGATTGCACCTCGGCTGAAAGGCTTGGTGAGCAGGCGCACGGAGGGGTCGGCGTTCGCCATCTCCGTAGCGGCATGCTCGCTGTAGCCGGACATAAAGACGACCGATAGGCTAGGGTGCTCCTGCTGCAGCTTCACGGCGAGTTCCTGACCGGTCATTCCCGGCATAACCATGTCCGTGACCAGGAGATCGATTTTGCCGCGGTGTTCGGCGGCGATCGCAATGGCTTCCTTGCCGTTTTTGGCTTCGATCACCTTGTAGCCGCCCGATTCAAGAAATTCGCGCGCAATTTCACGCACGTCCTGTTCATCTTCGGTCAGCAGCACAGTTTCCGTGCCCGCGGGAAGTTCGGCGACCGGCTTCGGCGCTCCGATGCGCACTTCTGCTTCGTTGACACGCGGGAGATAAATCTTGAACGACGTTCCCTTGCCCAATTCGCTGTAAACCCAGATGAAGCCGCCGCTTTGTTTGACGATGCCGTACACCGTGGCCAGGCCAAGCCCCGTGCCTTTTCCTTTTTCCTTGGTGGTGAAGAACGGCTCGAATATGTGGGCCTGGGTCTCTTCGTCCATGCCGGTGCCGGTGTCGGTAACGTCCAGCAATACGTAGGCGCCGGGCTTCATTAACGGATGGCTGGCGGTGTAGGACTGATCGAGGTCACAGTTGCGCGTGCCGATCAGGAGTTTGCCGCCCGTAGGCATGGCGTCGCGCGAATTGACGGCCAGATTCATGATGACTTGTTCCATCTGGCTGGCATCGGCGCGAATGGTGCCGAGGTTCTGACCGGGACGCAAGACCAATTCGATGTCTTCGCCAATCAGGCGGGGCAAAAGCTTGCCCATCTCTTCGACGACCGAATTCAAACTGATGATTTGCGGCTGAAGCACCTGCAAGCGGCTGAAGGCCAGCAATTGCCGCGTGAGGGTTGTCGCGCGGTCGGCGGAGCGATCAATCTGCTCGATTTTGCGTGCGATGGAATCGCCGGGAGCCAACGCGCCCAGCAGCAATTCCGTGTGGCCCTTGATGACCATCAGGAGATTGTTAAAGTCGTGCGCGACACCGCCCGCCAGGCGGCCAACGGCTTCCATCTTCTGCGACTGGCGCAACTGAAGTTCCAGATGGCGGCGCTCGCTGATGTCCTGAGCGACGACGAGGCGCACTCGCCTGCCGGCATAAACGAGTTCGTGGGAAATAAGTTCGACCTCAAATTTCTTTCCGTCCTTGCCTTGATGCACCCAGAAGCCGTGCTCTTCAGCGTCTGCCTTCATCTCTAACAAGTACGTTTCCGCATTGGCACGCTCGGAACCCGGGCGAATCTCCAGGATGCTCATGCGTTCGAATTCGCTCTGAGTGTAACCATACTGGCCGACGGCCGCTTGATTGACGCGGAGGAATCGCAAGGTCTCGACGTCATAGAGCCAGGTGGAAAGAGG
>DATLVJ010000182.1:0-12233 GCA_035577585.1 Candidatus Limnocylindrales bacterium | reverse complement strand
TTTTGTTTGACGGAGCCGGCGGCGGGATCGGATGCGGCGGGGATTCAGGCTACGGCGGTGAGGGACGGAGAGAATTACAAGATTAATGGGACGAAGACGTGGGTGACGAACGGATCGGCGGCGGGAGTTTTTGTTGTGTTTGCGAAGACCGATCCGGCGGCCGGCGGAAAAGGAATTACGGCGTTTCTGGTGGAGCCCGAATATTCGGGATTCAAGATCGGGCGGCATGAGGACAAGATGGGGCAGAGATCGTCGCCCTCGGTGGAGTTGTTGTTCAATGATTGCGTTGTGCCGGCGGCGGGGCGGCTCGGAGAAGAAGGGCAAGGATTGAAGATTGCCTTGAGCGCGCTGGATGGCGGGCGGATTGGAATTGCAGCGCTAGCGGTGGGTTTGGCGCAGGGGGCGCTGGAGGAGTCGGTGAAATTTGCGCGGGCGCGGAAAGCGTTCGGAAAGTCGATTGGTGAGTTTCAGGCGATTCAGTGGATGCTGGCGGATATGCACGTGGAGATTGAGGCGGCGCGAGGGTTGGTGTATCAGGCGGCGTCGTTGAAGGATACTGGCGGGAAGATGGGGTCGGCGGCTTCGCGGGCGAAGTTGTACGCGAGCGAGATGGCGAACCGCGTGGTGTATAAAGCGGTGCAGATTCATGGGAGCCAGGGATATTCGCGAGAGTCGGATGTGGAGCGGATGTACCGGGATGCGCGCGTGGTGACGATTTACGAAGGGACGAGCGAAGTGCAGCGGACGATTATTGCACGGGATTTGTTGAACAGAGGATGAGGCGAAGATAGAAAATGGAAATTGGAATATAGAGAGAAAAGATAACGCAGAGGCGCTGAGATCGCAGAGGTTCGCTGAGAAGAAGGAATATTTTAGTCGGTGGCCGGGGTCCCTCCACTCCGCGGCCGGCACGCCAGACATCGGCGTGTAAGAAAGACCCGGCCGCTCCGGTCGGGATGACAGAAAAGACAAAGGCGCCCGCCTCAGAAGGCGGCCGCTACAAAAGCAGCGGTAGATTTGGCGTTGTGCTTGACGTTTGCGTTGAGGTCCTTCGCGTCGCGATCGGAATCGGGGCGCTCAGGATGACAATTTTTCGTGTGTGGGCGCGGGGGAGAGGTGTTTAAGTTGGGCGACTTCGCGGATGGTTAGGGAGCGGAATTTGCCGGGGGGGACGTCGAGGACGAGAGGGCCGACCTGGACGCGCTTGATTTTTTCGACGAGGAAGCCGACGGATTGGAACATCCGGCGGATTTGGCGGTTGCGGCCTTCGATGAGAGTGACTTCGTACCAGGGGTTGGGAGCGTCTTCGTGGAGCTGGATTTTGGCGGGGGAGGTTTTTACGCGGCGGTCGTCGTCGAGGGTGATGTGAACGCCGGCGCGGAGACGAGCGAGGGATTTTTCGTCGGGGCGGCCGCTGATTTTGACTAAATATTTTTTGGGGACGTGGGAGCCGGCTTTGGTGAGTTTTTGGGCGAGGGCGCCGTCGTTGGTGAGCAGGAGGAGTCCTTCGCTGGCGTAGTCGAGGCGGCCGACGGGATAGACACGTTCGGGAAGCGGGCCGAGGAGTTGCATGACGGTGGGGCGGCCTTCGGGATCGCTGACGGTGGTGACGTAGCCTTTGGGTTTGTGGAGCATGAGGTAGATGGGGCGTTGGGCGGGTTTGATGGGTTTGCCGTCGACGGTGATGGTGTCGGTGTCGGGATCGGCTTTGGTGCCGAGTTCGGTGACGATCTGGCCGTTGAGGGAGACACGGCCGGAGGTAATGATTTCTTCGGCTTTGCGGCGGGAGGCGATGCCGGCGGAGGCGAGGATTTTTTGGAGGCGGGTTTGCATGGGAGAAGTAATCAGATATCAGTAATCGGTAATCAGTAAGAGGATAGCAGCGAACAGATAGCAGATAACAGGAAACGGGACGCATTAAAGGAACAGTTTACGATGAGAATGGAATAGATAAAAGTAACAACAGCACAGAGAAGAGTGAAGACCGGAACTCTATGCTCCTGGATCGTAAGAACCCACCCTTCGCAAAAAGCGCGAAGGATGGGGCACCCTCAAGCACCAGGGATAGCGGCTTAACAGAGAGACTAACGCAGAGTACGCTGAGAACGCGGAGTGCGCTGAGAAGAGCTCTCCTTCGCCGCGAAGAACGCGGCTTCGGCGGGCAGGTAGAGCGCGCAGAGAAGTGAAAAACCCAGAGAAGAGTCGGAAAGCTGTGGCGTTAGATCGTAAGGGCCCACCGTTCATCCCGCAAAAGACGCGGGATGGAGAAGAGTTCGCAAAAGGCGCGAAGGATGGGGCACCCTCAAGTTCACATGTTCGATGGCCCAACAGATTGATTACTGATAACTGATTACTTCTTTGAGGCGGCTAGGCAGTCGTTGCAGATGCCGCCGACTTCGGTGCGGGAGACGGTGACTTGCATTTCGAAGTCGCGGGCAATTTGCTCTTTTAATTGTTCGTAGAGGCGGGATTCGAATTCGCGGACCTTGCCGCAGCGGAGGCAAGCAACGTGGATGTGGTCGCGGGGGCCGTGGGTTTCGTAGTAGTGGCGGTCGCCGCGGAGATGGAGAAGATCGAGTTCGTCGATGAGGCCTTCTTTTTTGAGGAGGTCGATGGTGCGGTAGACGGTAACGAGGTGGACGGCAGGGTCCATTTTCTGGGCGCGAGCGAGGATCTGGTCGACGTCGAGGTGTTGCTCGGCGGTGTCCATGACTTCGAGAATGACTCGGCGCTGGCGGGTGAGGCGAATTCCCTTTTCGCGGAGAGTTTTCTGGAGGCGGCCAGTGGATTCGGCGGGGTTGATGCGTTCGCCGGAAGAGACGCGATGAGTGGGAGAGGCAGACATGCAGGGTTAGTTTAACAGGAATAAGAAGTGCGGGAAATTGGGAGTGGATTTAAAGACGAGAAGAAAAAACTTGCAGCGAGGGAATCGTGGAGGTGCTGAGCGTCCCCAGGAAGTAAGGAAGTTCTAGTACAGGAGAATGACTCCTTTTGGCCGGAGACTGAAAAAATTACCCGCGGCTTCACCAACGGCCAAGCACGAGAGGATTTGAGAAACACCCGCTTCTTCCCGGTAAGTCACTGAAATTTCAAGCCAAACCCAAATTATTACCGGGTCTGGAGACAAACCTGCCCTTTGCATAGTGGGCCCCAGAGTGCCAGGAGCCCGCCCACCCCAAAAAATACACACGCGAGAGCACGAAGCAAAATCGTGTGAGGAGGCGCCGACAATGAGAGGGACGAAGAGTTTGATCATCACAATGACAGGGATGCTTACACTCGGACCATGTTTGTCCGCAAAGCGTCCGAGTGAAGCCAAGGCAGAGCAGGAACGTCTGCAAAACTCCGGAAGGGTGATGCAGGAAATCCTGCATGTGCCCGATGACATTCCGCAGGAGTTGTTGGACAAGGCGCGATGCGTGGTGGTGATGCCGTCCGTGCTGAAGGCCGCGCTGGTTGTGGGTGGAAGTTACGGCCGCGGGACGATGGTGTGCCGCGGCGGAAAAGACTTCCGCGGAGCATGGGGCGCGCCGGCGATGTATGCGCTGGAGGGCGGCAGCGTCGGATTACAGATTGGCGGAGAAGCCACCGACTTCGTATTCCTGCTGATGAACGATCGGGCCGCGACGAGCCTGTTGCATTCGAAGGTAAGGCTTGGAGCGGACGCATCGGCAGCGGCGGGACCGAAGGGACGCTCGGCGTCCGCGGACACGGACGCTTACATGCGGGCGGAGATTTTGAGCTACTCGCGCGCCAGAGGCGTGTTCGCTGGAGTGTCGCTGGAGGGTTCGACGTTGCGCCCTGATGGCGAAGCAAACAGGAAACTCTACGGCAAATCCGCGACGGCCGCTGAGATCATCAGCGAACCCGAGACGATTGCGCCGACCGCGGCGAATGACCTGATAGCGGCGCTCCAGCGGTCTTCTCCGGAGCTGAAACGCTAACCCACAAGTTGGAGCTGGGCCGGACCTTTGCGGTCCGGGAAAGAGTTTGTGCCTGGAGGTGCGGCTGGAGTGGCGACCAGCCGCCCGCAAGGAGGCACGAAAATGCCCAGCAAGCGCCAGAAAGGAAGAAAATCATGCGGAAAAGAAGCGTTGTTTTTTCAATCATCCTCACCATCCTGTTGTTGGCAATTTCCGGGACAGCGGCCGGCCAGGTTCGTGTGGGGGTGGCGATTGCCCTCGCACCACCTCCGATACCGGTGTACGAACAGCCCATTTGCCCGGGGGACGGCTATATCTGGACGCCGGGATATTGGGCTTACGACGATGACGACGCTGACTATTACTGGGTGCCGGGCACGTGGGTGGAGGCACCTGAAGTCGGGTACCTATGGACGCCGGGTTACTGGGCCTGGGGAGGAGATGGATTTGTCTTCACCGCGGGCTACTGGGGCCCCGTGGTAGGTTTTTACGGCGGGATCAACTACGGATTCGGCTACTTCGGGCATGGGTACGAAGGCGGCCGCTGGGAGAACAGACGTTTTTACTACAACACGACGGTGAACCATGTGAACGTGGAGGTTGTCCACAACGTTTACAATACGCGGGTGAACGAAACGACGGTAAGCCGCGTCAGCTACAACGGAGGAAATGGCGGGATCAACGCACGCCCGAGACCTGACGAGGAAGCAGCTGCTCGCGAGAGACACGTTGCACCGGTAAGCGCTCAGGTTCAACACGAAAGGACGGCGCGTACGGACAGACAACAATGGGCATCCGTGAATCACGGGGCGCCAGCGGTGGCTGCCACTCCCAAGCCGGGAGGATTCAGAGACGGTGGTGCGGTGCCGACCCGAGAAGCGGGCGGGCCGTACAAACCGGCACTGCGGCCGGAGAATAATGCATCACGGCCCGACAACAACCCTTCACGGCCCAACAACAGCGCTTCACGGCCTGACAACAACGCTGCGCGTCCGGGGAATAATTCTACACGACCGGTGATCCATCCGAATGATATGCCGCACGTAGATCGCGCGGCCCCCTCAAACACGGGAAACGCAAGCAAGGACCAGAAATACCAACAGCAGCAGGAGAAGCTGCAGATGAAGCAGCAAAAGGACCTGCAAAAGCTCCAGCAGAAGCAGGAACAGGAACATCAGCAAATGGCAAAGCAGCAGGCTAGCCAGGCAAAACAACAACAGATGGAGCAGCGGCACCAGCAACAGACACAGCAACTGCAGCAGAAACATGCCCAGCAAGAGCAGCAGATGCACCAGAGGCAACAGCCGCCGGCTCCGCCACACGGGAATGGGAATAAACCACCCCAGTGATCGAGCGCAGAGTGAATGAATGAAGGACGAGGCATCCGCCGGATGACGGATGCCTCGCCTAACAAAAGCGATTGCCGCCAAGCGATCGTTGTTGAAATTCCCTCCTTCGTTGCCGGGCACCGTACTTTCCATCGTTGAGACATATAAAAATTACATCGTTAATTTTAGGCGGCTGACGTTTACTTTCCCGCATCGAAGGTTATGTTTGCGTTGACCGAGTTGGAGCGCAAATCTAGACTGAGTTTGGCGGAAATTATTTCTGCAAGAGGAAAGGTCCCAGCCCATGCGTCGTTTCGCGGCGGTATTTTTGTGCTCCGTGTGTGTGTTCACGGCAGCGGTAAGGGGGCAGGGTGCGAAGATCGAGGCGATTCACGCTCCGATGGGAACGGTGCTCGAGTTTCACCTGCAGACCCGCCTGAATCCTGTGGATCGGAATGAACTGGATGTGCTGCCGCGGGGGACCGTGATTCGGGTGAAGTTGCTGAGCGCGGTGGACTCCAACGTAGACCGGGACGGAAGCGTGTTTCACGGCGAGGTTGTGGAATCGGTTTCGGCAGGAAGCAAGGTCATCGTGCACCCGGAATCGGAAGTGCGCGGGATTCTGGTGCTACTGCGCAGCAGGAACCATCCGGAAGGTTTCCGGTACGAATTGCTGGTCACGAGTTTGACGGATCATGAAAAGACATATGACGTGACGGCGTCTTTGAATCCTTCTTTTTTTGACGGCGGGGCGCCGCCCGCGGCGATTTCGAGAGCAGAAAGCCCGGGCGATGCAAAATCTGCGGAAGCCGGCGCGGCGAGTTTGCCTGCACCCCTGGACAATTGAATTTGAGAGTATTTTACAAAATTCCAGATAGCAAAATATTTCCTGGAATGCCATGTAAAAAGTATCGGTCTGCAAATTTTACCGATTGATAGCGAGCAGATAAGTGATTGAGGGTGAAGAGATTTCCAGTCCCGGTACTGGGAATCTCCGTACGAGCGAACAGTTGCCCCCCTGCGCAAGCTTAATAAACGAGAGAAGATAGCAGCTTTCTTTCATATTTGAAGCATGGTGGAGTTCCGTCTGCACCTGGAGAAGCACCAGTCAAAACTTTCAGGAGGCTGTAAAAATGAAGAAAGAACTGAAACTGATTTTGTCTGCCATGACGAGTCTGATCATTGTCGCGGCAGTTTGCGCACTGCCACCGGCGATCCCGAACACAACGACGACGCACGCACAGACCGCTGCTGCGCAATCGGTGAGCGGGAAAATCGCGGAGGTTCAGAAGACCTCGTTTACCCTGAATATTGCGCCGAGCCACACAATGTCCAGTACGGACCAGGATCTGCAAGAGCCAACGCAACGAACGATGACTTTCCAGATTGACAAGAATACGACGGTCGACGGGAAGTTGCAGGTGGGAGCTAGCGCGGACGTAACGTATCGTGACGAAGGCGGCAAGTGGGTGGCGATCAGCGTGCGCGTTTCGTGATGAATTGATTTCAGGATGATGTGAATTGAACAGGGTTTCTCCGGGTGAGTCCCACCGGGAGAAACCCTGCTTTTATTTGCGGCGGCACGGATTCGCCCGGGCGGGAGAGGTCGCGAGCGGCTGGCGAGTGGGTGTACCCTGTGGAAGTAAGTGAGAGGCAACTTCACCGCGGCTAGGTGCATGGTGGGAAGCGCGAGAGTTTTCGGGCAATCGATACTTCTGGTTTTGTGGGGACTGGCGGCTGCGAGCGGGCCGAACGCGGCGGTTACTTCCCTTTTCGCGGATGAACCAAGTGAAAAAGCGATGGGCGCAAAACCCCCTGTGATTGTGGTGGGGTTTGTGGGCGGATTTGTGCGGCATGACAATGCGGTGCACAGCCCGGTGCAACTGGCGGCACGAATCAGGGATGGCTACCCCTCGGGCGTACATGTGGAAGTGTTTGAGAACCGGCGGCGGGAGCAGGCTTACCAGGAGATATTGAAACTGTTGGATAGGGACCACGACGGGAAGTTGTCGGAGAATGAGAAAGCGGACGCGCAGATTATTCTTTACGGGATGAGCTGGGGCGGAGCGGAGACGGTGGCGCTGGCGCGTGAATTAGGGGAGCAGAAGATCCCCGTGTTGCTGACGATACAGGTAGACAGCGTGACGAAGATGGGGCAGAACGATGCGGTGATTCCGGCAAATGTGGCGGAGGCGGCGAATTTTTATCAAGCGGAGGGATTGCTGCACGGGCAGGCGGAGATTCGCGCGGCGGACCGGGCGAGCACGCGGATACTGGGAAACTTTCGGATTGCGTATGGAAACAGGATGCTGAAGTGCGAAAGCTATCCGTGGTACGACCGGGTGTTCCTGAAATATCACACGGAGATTGAATGCGACCCGGACGTTTGGAAACGGGTGGAGGCATTGATCCGGTTGAAACTGCCGGCGGCTGGCGAGCAACGAGCGGGGAGCGAAGGAAGTTCAAAGAGTGCGCCGGCGGAGTGAGTGGGAGTTATTTCGAAAATTGAGTCTGGCGGGGAGAAGAGTCCCCTCAGGGGCTGAAGCCCGGCTGTTTGATGCCTGAAATGTCGGAGCCCTTCGGCACTCAGGGTGAACTAAAGCTCCGACCCCCAAGAATTATTTGAGAGCCGACTTCCAGTTTCAGAAATTGTCGCTGGTGGGAAGCGGAGTGAAGAGCGCGATTTTTGGAGGGGCGGGATTGCCGGCCGAAACTGAGGCGGCGCCGGCGGAGGCGCGCTGCAGGTTGGCCCAATCCTGGCGGAATTCGAGCATGGTCTCGCGGCGATGCTTGGGGCTCTTGAGAAAGACGGATGTGCGAGTGACCAGCAATTTGTAGGAGAGTTGCGGGTCGGATTCTGGCGCGAGAACGTTGCTAGCGCTGACGCCGACGCTGCGGGTCTCGCCATTTTCGGATAATTGCATCCAGGCAGCGCCATCACTGTCAACGGAGACAGTTCCCTTTTCATCGAGATGTTTGAAAAAGTGAGAGCGGTCGCTGGCTTCGGGAAAATCCCGATTCCCTTCCATTTCGTTGTCAAAGGCCTTGCGATAATTCTTCCATTCGGCGGAAGCGCCGATGATTTGAGTTCGCTGGTCTGGCAGCGCGACCGCCTGCAAATGAGGAGCGGAAGCGAGATTTTCGGGTGTGAGGTTGGTGGCCGGATGCTTCTCGAATTCTTTAATGGGATTGAAGCGGCCGGTGATGAGGTAGGACCCGGCGACGAGAGGCAGCGCTTCGTAGGCGAAAGCGACCATAGGGATGAGGAGTTTTTTCGAGCGGAAAAGCTGCTCGGTGCCGGCGCGAACGTTGCTGCTGCGCTTGATGGTGCCAGGAACTTGCGCGAAGTGCATGACGCGAAGATGGAGCTCGGGATGGCGTTGGGCGTAGTGGGTGAAGGTGCGGGCGACGGCCTTGGGACTGGTCATGCCGAAGTCGTTAAGGACGTCGCGGCTGGCGGCGTGGGGGAAATAGGTGTTGACGATGCGGCGGGCGAAGTCGGCGCAGTTGTTGGTGGCGCCGTTGAAATGGTTGTGGTTGGGCGCGTTGTTCATCTCGTCGATGAGCTGGCGATCTTGTTCAATGGAAGTGTCTACGACGAAAATGTACATGCCGCGGATGAGAGTGGCGGCGACCATTTCGCGCCATTCGGCCTTGCCGCTGGTCTGGCAAGACGGGGTGTCGCAAAGACCGGAGAGATAGTTCTGGCGGTAGCGCTCTTCGAGAGCGTGCTTGATTTTGTAGGAAGCGAAAATGGGACGATTGGCGGGATCTTCGACGCCGTAGAGATAGATGTTGAGCGGAACGATGTTCCAGTCGAGGGAGCGGTCTTCGCCGATGTTGATATAGGTGCTGATGACGGAGCCGGATTCGCCGGGGGCGCAGAGGCGGAGTTTGGTGGGCGATTCAGCGCAGATGTTGGAGAAGTAGACGGCCATGTGACCGGTGCCGGTGATGCGGTCCATGCTTTCGCCGAGGGATTCGTTGAGGACGACGCCGACGTCGGCGAAGGCGCGGGGAGCGGCAAAGTTGATCGAAATAGCCAGGAGGAGAATTGGCAGGAGGGACGCAGAAATGGATTGGGCCGCCGAGGAGCGGCCTCGGGTCAAGCGACGTTGGTTGGAGACATGGGTCGGCAAACAACCCCCCTCGGGGACGATGCGAGCGGCCCCCTATAGATAGAACCCGTGGGAGGGGGAAGAGTTGCTTGGAATTTTTCTAAGTTGCTTACATTGAGTCACTTACAAGAATATGAAGCGATTATTACCCCGCCGCAAGTTGCTTCGTTAGTGTTTGAGCAATTCAACGCGGGCAACAGGGGAAGCGGGAGCGGAGCCAATGTGAAGCGCAAGGGCTTGGGCCGAGATAAGCGAATTGGCTTTGTCGATTTGGGTAGGCGTCATGACCTTGGAAAGGGCTTTGAGGCGAGCCAGGTCGGTGTTGTCGCCGGAGGCGACGGCGAGGGAGTACCAGGCGTAGGCGGCGACATAGTCGAGAGGCAGGCTTTTGCCATTCTCGTAGAGATAGGCGAGAAGGGCCTGGGAGCGAGGATTGCCTTGCTCGGCGGCGAGGAGTGCCCAGTGGGCGGCTTGTGAATCGTCGCGAGGGACTCCGATGCCCTTGAGATAGCAATGGGCGAGACTGTTCTGACCTTCTGCAAAACCCTGCTCGGCGGAAGCCCGGAACCATTTTGCGGCTTCGACGTAATCAACCGGGGTGGCGAAGCCGAGAAAGAAAAACGTGCCGAGGTTTTGTTGTGCGATGGAGTTTCCATGCTGGGCAGCGAGACGATACCAGTGAAAGGCAAGAGCGATGTCGCGGGGGACACCATTGCCGTGGCGGTATAAAGCGGCAAGATTGGTTTCCGCGGGAGCATATCCCTGGAGAGCGGCGAGTCGATAGTTCTCGGCGGCTTTGGTGAAATCGCGGGGCAGGCTCTTGCCGTGTTCGTAGAGACAGCCGAGGAGAAATTGGGCATCCGGCTGATTATGGGAAGCGCTGGACTGGAGCCAAGCGAGGGCGTGATCGTAGCCCGGAGAGGCAGGATCCGCCGAGGCGAGGAATTCCTGGAGTTGATGACGAGCGGCGGGATCACCGGAATCGGCGCGCGATTCGAGTTGGAAGTTGAGGGAAGCGGGGAGGGCGACGTGCTGTTGGCGGGGAGCCGATGAGCAGGGACACACAGCCAGAAGAGAACCGAAAATAGCGGGAAGCAGGCCAACAATGCGATTGACGGGAAGAAGTGACGCGGGCATTTGGATCCTCTCCTTGGCGTGCCCCGTTTTGAATACTGCGATCCCGGTGCGCCAGATTGGCGAAGCCACGAGATCGAGTGGACGAGAGCACACCCCGAGTGGCGGCGCTGCAGGAGAGGGTCGAATGCACAGCGAGGACGAAGAGCGCACGCAGCCCTGGCATGGCACGCCGAACACACGGCGAGCTTTTGAGACCACGTCGCTTTTAGCTGTTACCGGTAAAGACGAAGGGAAAAACAAAAAGTTTCCTGGGGAGGGAGATATTTTCTCAGGACATCAATCGGATGAACGGAAGCCGGAGATGGGTGGGTGGGGGATGGCACGGTTGGTAGGAGCGAAACCGAAGAGGGGCCGGGCCCTTCGCCACGCTCAGGGTAAACGAGCCCGGCCCCTACAAAGGAACCTTCGCTTCCGTAACAGATGCGGCATACCGGGAGATTTCCCATCGCTGGCGTGGGTCCGGGAACGTAAACTGGAAGACATTGTGATCGAGCAGAAAATAAATGAGTTTTTTGGGGATGCCGATGCCACCGGCTTTGGAACAGGATGGTGGAGCGGGATACTGTCGGCGTTTTTTGGATTTCTTTCGTTCGGGGGAGTATTGTGCCTCCATTTTCCCCAGCTGCTGAGCTCTCCGGAACTGCGTCCGCACTATCCCATGCACACGATGAGGGTGCTAATCCAATGCCTGATCGTGGGGGCAATTTTCTTTGGAATCATTTCGTCGATCAAGCGCAAGAAAAAGATATTGGCATTGAGCGGGATGTTGCTGGCGATCGCGGCAACGGCATTGGGCGGAGCAAGCGTCGAGATTAACGAGAATTTCCACAACGGGCCGGCAATCGGCCTGGACTGGTTTTTGCTAGATCTGTTGTTGATGGCGCTGATCTACGTGCCGCTGGAAAGACTGTGGCCGCAGTATCCAAAACAAGGAACATTCCGGAAGGATTGGACCCTGGATATGGTTTATTTCATGTCCACGCATCTGCCGCTGCAGATTTTATCTTTTCTGGTTTTATTGCCCGCGACGCAGGCCACCCGATATCTGGGGGTACCTGCGCTGCAGGGATTGATCGCCCGGATGCCGTGGATTTTGCAATTTGTTCTGGCCGTTGTGGTGGCGGACGTTGCCGAATATTTTATTCACCTGGCCTTGCATAAGGTGCCATTTCTGTGGCGCTTTCATGCGGTGCACCATTCCTCGAAGGCGCTGGACTGGATCGCGGGGTCACGCTCGCACTTTGTGGACGACACGCTGGTGCGGGGATTTATCCTTGTTCCCATGATGCTGGGATTTTCGCAGTCGATCATCCTGTGGTACCTGGTTTTTGTGACTCTGCACGCGACGTGGACACACTGCAATTTCGGCCCGAATGCCAAATGGCTGGAAGAGATTCTGGTGATGCCGCGGTATCATCATTGGCACCATACATCCCAAAAAGAGGGCATCGACAAGAACTTTGCGATTCATTTTCCGTGGATTGACAAGATTTTTGGGACTTATTACTACCCGAAGGAATGGCCGGAGCGCTACGGCCTGGATGGCGAAGAAATTTCGCCCAGCTTTATCGGGCAAACGATTGAACCGTTTATGGGAAGAAAACGAACGCCCTAAAACTCCAGCGCGGCCAGGGGAACATCTTTGGGCAACTCCGCGCCAGTTCTGGTTGCTCTGACCAGGCCCAAGAATTTCATCACTTTGACGGTGATAAATCCAAAGTCGTATT
>DATLVJ010000181.1:0-4606 GCA_035577585.1 Candidatus Limnocylindrales bacterium | reverse complement strand
AGGAAGAAGGCTAGCTCCGTTCCTCCTTGCGTACGGCGCTTCGCAAGGATTCGGCCATTGTGGGCTTCCACAAATCCCTTGCAGATCGAAAGGCCAAGGCCCGCCCCTCTGGCTGGTCCAGGGAGTGTGCCACGAAAAAATTTATCGAATACGCGGGCAAGTTCTTGCTCCGGAATTCCTCTCCCACGATCGAGAACCCGAATCTCCAGTTGGCCAGCATCCAGCCGGGCCTCAATGTCTATTGGCGCATCGCCTGGAGAATACTTTAGCGCGTTGTCGAGCATGTTCACCAGTACCTGCACAATTAGAACATGATCCATAGGCACAAGGGGCAGGTCGGGGGCAATGGTAATTGAAACCGGGTGGCTACGAGTCGCCTCGCCAAGCTGGTGCAGTGCCGCACCGACCACATCGTGCACATCGCAAGGCTCGGTTTTCACTCGTATCACACCGCCTTCCAGACGCGTCATGTCTAACAAGTTTTGGACGAGCCAATTTAGTCTTCCTGCTTCCTCCTGCGCAGTTTTCAAAAGGCTCTGTTTTGTGAGCGCGTCGAGCAGCGCCTCATCCTCCAATACGCTATTTAAGGCACCAAGGACCGACGCGAGTGGTGTCCGCAAGTTATGCGAAACGGAATTCAAGAGAGCTTTCTGAAGTTTGTCGGTCTCCTGAAGCACCTCCACTTGCTGCGCCTTCTTGACGAGATCGGCTCGAGTAATTGCCAGGGCAGCCTGGCTCATGAAATTACGCAGGAGTTGCTGCCGACCGCTCGAATGCCACTCCTCCCAACCTACCGCCTGGATTCCGACCACACCGACAACACCACGCCAAGACTTCAACTGCAGGTAGCGTATCGTTGAGTCGGAGAATTTGTCGGTCCCGTACCCGGCTTCTTGGTCATTCCCAAACACGCAGGCTGCGGCCGCACCTTCCTGTTCGTCAAAAGCTAACTCTGCACTGCGGAAGCGCACAGTCAATCCTCCGGCCGCGGGCAACAAAACTACTATGGGTCGCCGGAATGTCTCAAGAACATGACGTTCGAGGGCAGCGATGATCTGATCCAGTTTGGTTTCCGCCGCCAGGGATGTTGTGAGGGCGTACAGCGCCGATAAGTGTGCTTCGTTCCGTCGGCTCGCACGGGCCTCTTTCTTGGTGGCAACCACTAGCGTGCTGACAATCAGGCCAACCGTCAGGAGTCCAATCAGCGTGATCAAATACCAAACATCGCCGATTACAAAACTCCGATACGGAGGAACGAAAAAGTAATCAAATAGAAGTGCACCTGAAATAGCGCTGATGATGACCGCCCACCGCTCCCATCGCAGTGCGCTAAACACAACGGCGAGCATGTAGAAGATCGCAAGGTTGGGACCACGAATCACTGGCTCGATCCAAAGGCCCACGATCGTGATGAGACCAACAATGGCCAAGCTGGCCGGGACTCCACGCCAGCTTTCCCCCCCCGACGCATCTCCTAGCCGGAGAATGCGATCCGTCCACGAAAGCTGTGATCGGGTAGCCGGCTCCTGGCCAGGGCTGCGGTGGGTCAGCAGATTCGGAGTTGCCGTGGAGGGTACCTCGTCTTGCATTTATGATGCCTGTGGTGGCGCGTGCTTCTAACTGTAGGAGGATCGCCTAGGGTTGACAAGCTATTGATTCGCGCACAATTCGAAAGCGGAGATCTCACAAGCCAGTTGCGCCCCCTTGCAGAAGTGACTTTCACTATGCCACAAATGCTCCGGTGACGCTTTTGATGAGGCTGAACACATTTGCTCCATCGCGCTCCGCCGCTTCCTGGCAATTCACGCAAAACGCCGCATCCGGCATGACACGCAGACGATTCCAACTGATCGTTTCATCGCATTGGAGACAGAAGCCGTAGGTGCCATCCTCGATGCGGGTCAACGCTGCCTCTACGAGACGAATGTCCGTGAAATCACGTTCCAGAATCCGGGTGGCGAGGTCCCGTTCTTCAGCTAGTCGCACCTCGTCCATGACGTCCGCCGCGTTCTCGATTGCAATGGCATTTCGATTCTGGACACGTTCGGAAAGTGAGTCGCGCCGGCTTTCGAGTATGCCCCTCAGTTTGTTGATTCGACTTGTGTCCATGGATTTCCTCGTTTTCTCGCAGCCGCTGGTTACCCCTGCAACGGTCATCCCGGCACACCGCATTCCTCGGCACAAGCAAGAGCCCATTCGGCGCTAATGCCATTTTGTCCGAGTACCGCAAGGACGCGACTCGTTTCCCCCAAATCACTCCATCCCAGATTCCTGCAAGAGAGGACGGCGAGGTCATTCGGGCACGCTGAGAGGATTTCACCGGAAAAATTACTGGCGCGAATGCCCGAATAAAGCTTAAGTAGTGCCGCCGGCTCCATCGCCGTACACAACGATCTGCGGATCGATTCGAAGGACACGAATAGACTTGGAAGCGCACGGCGGATTAGGCTCAGAAAGGCGTCAACCCGACCGATCATTACAAAGCTGTTCCACAGGCATCCGCGCTCCATTAACGCAGAAGCGAGAGAGCGATTGGGCTTCTCCCAGAAACGGCGGACTTGGAAAAACGCGCGGGATCCCTGGTTCGTCAAAGCTGCGCCGGGTTCGATCCAGCCGTATTCGACTTCTGGGCTGAGCGGTGCAATGCCCAGCAGAACCACTCTACCCGAAGAGGACTCAGCCGCCTCGAAGGCCGAGTCGACATGAGCAATAAGAGCCTCCTCATCTCCAAAATGATGATCCGAAGGAAAGAACCCAACAACGGCGCTTGGATCCGATTCGCGCAGGCGGAACAGGCTGTATAGTATTGCTGGCGTTGTGCCCCGGTTGCAGGGCTGGACGAGCAGCGAACGGGAAGGAGCGTCGGCCAGTTGATCGGCATAGAAACACTCGTGCATTTCGGTGACAACCAGCAACGTCTGCCGGGGCTCTATCATTTGCCCAATCCGGCATCGCGTCTGGGCCAGGAGCGTTTCACCGCCCATGAAGGCGCAGAACTGCTTAGGTCTGTTGTCGCCGGCGATCCTTCTTGTCAAGGGGAGCAATCTCTTTCCGTCGCCTCCAGCAAGAATTACGCCCCACCGGTGGTTGAGGGGATTGGGGCAAGCGAACGTCGAGCGAGTCGGATGTGACTTTGTATTCATTCTATTCTCACTCCTGCACTTTCAACTTCGGATTGCACGTCACAAGAATCAAATCTAACCTAAGCTATCTCAAGACGCAGTCAAGAACCATGAGAAGGTCGTCAAGTAGTTGTCAAGGACGCGTGGCGCGGACCTGGCCGAGGGCGTCCGGGAGGCACAGAAAGGCGGTGGCGAAAAGCCCCAGACGAAGATCTCAAACGAACACGGAACAGCGTAGGTCCCGCTGGTAAACACATCGCCGCTTGCTTTTGTCGATAGGCTGGCCTGGTAATCCTCGGCGATTTCAGTGCCCAGGGGAATATCAAGCCAGTCCGATCGCTCATCGAGCACCTTCAGGTTTGCGATGGCAACGGTGACAGGGGAAGCGGCTGATTCCGATCAAACACAAACGAGGGCGTTTGGGTCCGTCCACACCATCGGGGTTGGCGATGGACACAATGATGCGACATTTCTCCTGACCGTGGACGTACCAATTGTGATTCGGTCGCGGTTCGCGATCGCTTTGAAAATGGCGGCGCCGCGCAGTTACGTCACAAATCCGCCCGGGCCACACGGCTGGAACGAGGCTGTCCTGCCGCTAGGACTTAGCGGCTTTAAGGTCCAAAGTATCCGGATCGCACAACGGGTACCGGACCTTCCGCGCTGGGATCCAATCGCCCTTCCCGCGCCTTCCGAGGGGAACGCGTTTCACGCCCAGCGGACTTTCGGAGTGCCGGGTCGGCCTGACCGACGGACGGAATAGTCACGAGGTCCAACTCGTCGTGAACATCAGTGGCCGGCGCCAGGTAGCGCATCGTGGTCTCGAGGGACTTGTGGCCCATCCAATGTTGTACGGTCCGTACATCGAATCCCCTGCGCAGCATTCCCGTGGCATGGGTCGAACGAAATGTCTTCAGATCAAACTTTTGTCGGGTCGAGTTTGGCGCGCTTCGCTCATCACCAGAGCTCACGCCGAGAAGTTCCGAGCTACGCTGAATGAGTTGGCCGCGACGCCCCGGCCGAAGAACGTTCATCCGAAGCTGTTGGAGGCACAAAAAGCCGGTCTGAAGAGCCAACTGCAGGACCTCGAAGCGGAACTTCAGGAATACGAGACATTGAAGCCCCAAGATTCTTGAACTGGAATCCCTCGAAGGACTGCCGAAGGTACTCATTCAAGCGCGCATCGCGGCGGGATTGACGCAGGAGGATCTAGCAGCGCGTTGGGTGTGAAGCCCCAACAAATTCAGCGCTACGAAGCCAGCGATTATCAGACTGCAAGCTTCGCTCGGCTTCGCGAGATTGCACGCTTGCTCGGTCTCGATGTTCGCGAGAGAGTAGAGATGGTCCAAAAGTAATCGTATTGCAAACGGCAATTCGCAGCGGAGTCTGGGGCCGTCGGGTTTTACCTCGTTTACCTCATTAACCGGGAGCATGAAAATGGATCGTTGAACGATATAGACTTACGTGACCAGAACACAGCGCCA
>DATLVJ010000180.1:0-6552 GCA_035577585.1 Candidatus Limnocylindrales bacterium | reverse complement strand
GCATCCTTGGGCGTTGAAAGATAGCCGGTGATCGCGTTCTTGCCGACATCGAATACAACCACTTCATACGGCGAAGTGCGCGCACTGCCCTTTACGTAAAACTGCACGGGCTCGCCCGCGGTCTTATCCTTTTTCTCAATGGCTTTATCGTCGACCAGCACGGTCACCGTGTACTTGGATTTCTTCGAGTCGGTTTTGTTCAGGGACATCTGCACAGGTCCCACGCGTTGCGGGGTTTTGGCCCTTTGCACCGTGAACTCATAATAGTTCCTGTCGCCCCGGCGCTTGAGCTCTTCCAGGTCGTCATGATTGTGGGCGATGAGTCCACTCATCACGCCCATGTCGCCTTGTGCGCGATCCAACTTGGATTTGGTGGCTTCCAGGTCCGAACGCGTCGCTTCGATATCTTTTTTCGCGCCGGTGACGTCCGTCGCCACCGCCCCAATGTGTTCTTCGCTTTCTTTCTGTGCTTGCGCGATCTTCTCGGAAAGTTTCTGGTCGGAAGCCGTCTGCTGCTTTCGGATACCCTCTGCGCGGCTCCGTGCGTCCGCAAGTTCCGCCTGCGTCATTCCGATCTTCTGCGACGTGACGTCCATCTGGCCTTTCAACTCGGCCAGCCGCGAGTTGGCTTGATCCAATTGCGCGGTCAGGATTTTGTTCTGGTCCTGGGCTTTGGTCACTTCCTGCTGCAGGTGCGACTGTGCCGAATAGCCCGCATAGGCCATCGCCCCCACTCCGGCAATCACCACCGCAAATAGAATGGTGATCCACCTTGGTGTCCCGCCGCCTTCGTAGTGGTAGGACTCCTGCGGGCTCGGAACATTTGGAGAAATGCTCATTCTTCCTCCTCGGAAAGTTCAAATCGCGTGGAATTCGCTGGTTGGGATTATCCAACGAGACTCCGACTAAGTCTAATGCCCTTCACCCGGAGTTGCTCACTTTTTTACTTTACCGCTTGTGTTTCCGCGGCGTTCCGGCCAGCGCGCGAAGATAGAGGTATTCAGGCCGCCGCGCGGCGTAAATTCGCCTTTCACCACGCACCACTCCGGCTTCGTTGCTTCCACGATGTCGTGCAGCATTTTGTTCACCGCATTTTCGTAAAAAATGCCCAGGTTGCGATAGGCCAGCAGGTACATTTTCAGGGATTTCAGCTCAATGCAGCCTTTTCTGGGCTTGTACTGGATGGTGATCGTCCCATAATCCGGCAGCCCGGTCTTTGGGCACACGGAAGAATATTCCGGAAAGCGCGTGGTGATTACGTATCCCGGGTATTGATTTGGCCAGGTTTCCAGTTGCGGCAATTTTGCGGCAATCCCGGCCTGGGCGTGCTCATCGGTATAATTCGGCATAGCATCCTCTGGAACTATTGTACCCGGTAAGTTGGTACCTCTGGCCCTTGCCTAGCCTCGGCTTCTGTCCTATCCTGTGTCCACTCGGAGGGGAATCCGCCAATCTAGATGAAATGTCCCATCTGCAAGCAGGATGGTGCGTGCCGGTCGCGCCGCCAAACGACCCCTGATTACATTCTTAGCGTTTTTGGTGTCTATCCCTGGCGATGCCTGGCTTGTAAGGCGCGCTTTTATTCCCGGATAATGTCTCTCAGCAGCTCGTTGCACGCCCACTGTTCGATTTGCGGCAATCCGGCGCTGAAGCGCATATCTCCCGACCATGTTGATTCCGTGTTCGGCTTTATCTGGCGGAATCTGGGTATCCCAGCGTTTCGATGTGAACCCTGCCGGTATAAATTTTTCTCGGTTTTGCCCGTGCAGCAGGCGAAGCAAGGGGTTGAGCTTTCGTCCCGCGCTTGACGTCTGCGAGGTCTTCCCTCCAACCGCAACTTGCCCTACAGCGTGCAGTCGATCGATTTCCCCTGCCGGATCAAGGCCCGATCGTCCGAGATGACGGCATATCCGCATTTCGGGTCGGTCACATCCTCCAGCAGCAAATCGTAAGCTTTGTCGCCCTTCGTAAGATGTAGCCGCAGCCTCCAGCCCGGCACGATCTCCGCTCCGCTGCCGTAAAGCGCGTGCGCCACGGTTGGAAAATCGGCCGGCGCCCACTTGGTGCCATTCGAGGAGAAATCGCCGATTCCGATAAGCGTGTCCCAGTTTGCGTAAACGTCGTGCTTCTTGCGATAGTCCGCTTCCGCCGCGTTGATCGCTTTCACCAGGTTTTGCGCAAAACTCCGCCGTTCGCGTTCCCGGTCGGCAACAGCCGGGGAACTCTTCTGCGCCCGGCCAGCCGCCTGGCAGCCCAACAGCAGAAACAGCAGCCAAGCCGCTCTGTGTATGTTTCCGCGCATCGCTTTTCCTCTCCTGATTTCCTCCCAGGGAATACGAACCGTGCCTAGTGTAAACGACGCGCCCCGGTTTCACCCAAGTTCGGCGTGCCTCGGTAGTCGTCTGTAACTCTGTGCAGCGAACCACCCGCTGGAGTATGATGCATCTCCCAATCCTGCCCCTCTCCACGCAGGTACACGGACGGAGGTAGCCATGGACGCAGCCGCTCCCTCTCAGGAAGCCGCCCGAGTCGCGGCCCTGGATCGCTATGCGATCCTTGATACCGAACCTGAACAGACTTTCGATGACCTCGTAATTCTTGCCGCGTACATCTGCAAAACTCCCATCGCCATGCTCTCGCTCGTGGATGAACACCGGCAATGGTTCAAATCAAAGGTCGGCGTGCAAATCCGGGAAACCCCAAAAGAAACTTCTTTTTGCGCGCACGCAATTCAACAGGAAGACCTTTTCATCGTCCCCGATACTCTGAAGGACCCGCGCTTCAGGGACAATCCGATGGTACAGGGTGAGCCGCACATCCGTTTTTACACCGGAGCGCCCCTCGTCAATGAAGATGGTTTTGCACTCGGCACTCTCTGTGTGATTGACCGGCAGCCGCGCGAACTCGACTCTGAACAGAAAGAAGCGCTCTGGGCCCTGAGCCGCTTGGCACTGGGACAGATGGAACTTCGCCAGAATCTGCAACTGCTGAAGGAAGCGCTTAACGACCGCACCCGGGAAGAGCACGCGCGCGAAAAAGAATTGAAACGCGTGGAAGAAAAGCTGATCCGCGTGATGGGCCTGAAAATTTGAGCCTCATTGTGGCCGGTGAAAATCTCTAAAATGAAAAATGGCTCCGGAATAAGACCCGGAGCCGGTTGTTTTTGGAACCGCCGCATCACTTACCGTTGGCACGCGCAACGCAGTGATCCGCTTTGCCCGTGCAGCAACCTTCTAAGTCTTTGGTATTCATATGGCTGCAGCAGGTCTTTCCGTCTTTTGCCGCGCACATCGTGTCTTTCTTATCCGTGCAGCAGCTCATGGCCGTTTTGCCGGCTGCATCCTTTTGCCTGCAGCACGCTGCGATGTCCTTTGCATCGATGCCTGCGCAACACGCTGCCTTCGCGGCACTTGTGCCCTTGCCTTGGCAACACTGCATCGCGGAATGGTCGTGGGCCGAGAATGCAGCTTTCTGCCCGGCTTTTTCCTCCGGATGGCAGCAGCGACGCTTTGCCGCGTCCTGGCTCTTCTCGTCTGGCGTCGAGGAAGTTTGCGTCTGCATTGCGGGAGCGTTTGGTGTTGCGACCTGCTGTGCCTGAATCGGCAGCAAGGCCGTGAGCGCGAGAATCGAAATCACTGCGGAAATTCGGACGTTCATGGTTTTCTCCTCGATTTTTCAGAATGGAATTAATTCTGGGATACGCGTCCCAGGCGGAGTTCCGCACGACACCTCAAATTGAGGCGGAGGTTTCAGAGCCGCAGTCTGGTGGTGGAATCGCGGATTATTCTGGTGGAAACCCTTGTATGCAAAGTTGTGTGCTCGGGTTGAACCACCACCGCTTGCAGATTATGAGAAGCAAGCATGGCCAAGGATTGTTGAAATTCGAAACGCGAAACTTTTTGGAATGGCAGCCTCGACGCAGGATTGTTCGCGACAGAGCAGCAACTCAAATCGAGGCTTGCTTGGATTTTGCCATCGGGCAGTGAAGCGGGATGAGCCTGCCTGGCGAGTTTGCTCTTGAGAGGGCAGCAGTCATGGCGCGAAGGGGAAGGTTCAGGTTTAGGAGCGGGTGGAGATCCCGCCGGCGCCACAACTGCTGCTCGAGATGGGAACCCAGCACACGCTACCACTCGTTGGTTGACGGACCAACCGAGCAGCGCGACAATCAGCACCGCTCCCGTAGATCGTCTGCTGGCCATTGCAATTGCAATTCTGAACGTGGCCAACCGATTTTGCTGTGACTGGAGTCACATGCTCGCTTAATCTTTCATATGACAGCCTGGCCCAGCTGCCATACTGCGATGGGGAGTACTAAATTGAAGAAAGTAAGCTTATTGTTGAGTTTTGCATGTCTCCTGGCTGGGCCTGCGCGGGGGAAACAGCCAGTGCGTCCTGCGATCAAGAAGACTTGTGAGTCGGGAATTGTCCTCAAGTTGAGTTCCGCCAGTGCTCCCCAGGGCAGCCTGCTTCTCGGCGAGATATCTGGAGCCAAACCCGCGCAGGTAGTCTCAGCCGAGTGGGCTGGCAAGCCAATCTCTGTTTGGCGGGAATCTCCTGACGCCGCCACGCTCCATGCCCTTCTCGGTGTGGATCTCGAAAAACCCGCGGGCCATTACGAGTGGAAGATTTCCTTGTCCTCCGCCGATGGCAAGCCGCTCGCCTGCAGCCTGCCCGTCACCGTGCGTACGGGGAAATTTCCGACGGAGCGCTTGACCGTCGAAAAGCAGTTCGTTCAGCCCGATCCGGAGCAGCAGAAACGCGCCGAAGAAGACCAGAAGAAAATGAAAGCAATCTACGACACGGTGACGCCGGAAGTGTTGTGGAAAGGAAAGTTCGTAGTTCCATTAAAAGGCGTCAGTTCGGGAGGAAATTTCGGCCGCCGCCGCGTCCTGAATGGCGAAGCCCGTTCTCCCCACGCCGGCGTCGATTTTCCCGCTGCGGCCGGTACGCCTGTATACGCAGCTCAGGCCGGGAAAGTTGTACTCGCCGAAAACCTGTATTACTCGGGGAACACCGTGGTGATCGATCACGGCTTCGGCATCCACACTCTTTACGCGCATCTATCGGAGATCGGCGTTCACGCGGGTGACCCAGTGGAAGCCTCCGCGGAAATCGGCAAAGTCGGTGCCACCGGGCGCGTCACCGGCCCGCATCTCCACTGGGGACTTACGATCGATCACGCCCGCGTCAACGGCTTACAGATCGTCCAGCGGCAGCCATGACGGCGGCGGCTCATTTCAGATAGGTTCGCACAACTTCCACCAGATCCTCCGCGGCTTCGGCGGAGGATTTCGTTTTACGGGGCATGTGGTTGCGGATGTGATTTTCCATCAACTCGCCCATCAGACTGTTGATCGCCCCGCGAGCGGCCGCCAGGCGCTGCAGCACGTCGGCGCAGTGCGCATCTTCTTCCAGTCCGCGCAAGACAGATTCCAGCTGCCCGATAATCTTTTTGCTGCGGGAAACCAGTTCGAGTTTTTCTCTCGCGATGTGGGTCATTTTTGGTTGACTACCCTATGGGGGTATGGTATCTAAGAAATGTTGCCGGCTGCAAGACTTCTCGCCGGGCCGCGTGCAACCGGGAACTGCCGAAGCTGCGGGCTCCCGCAGTCCACACTCCATTCGTGCGGGAATCAGAGGAATCATGTTTCAAGGGGAAAAATCACCGCAGGGTAGGACTGTGGAGTTACTTTTCCCTTTGAGGCTGCTCCTACTTTTCTCGATCTTGCTTTTTTCCAATGTGCAAGCCCAGGAAACTGGGGCCGCCGCGAACGACCCGACAAATTCCAGCGACGCTCCGGCCGCCTCGCCGGATGAGCCTGCCCTGGTCATGTTTCCCCATGCCGAGTGGGATCGCCTGTGGCTTTCCGGGCAGGCCAATTTCATCTCCCAGTGGCATCCCGGGTTTCACTCGCCGTATCAGGGAAAAAACAGCCTCACGCCTGAAGCTCAGGATGCAAGTTCTCGAGTGCTCACGCTTTATACCGGTTTGCGAGTCACGAAAACGACCGAGTTCCTCTGCGACGTGCAGGAGACCGGCGGCCACGGCCTCGGGGAAGCCCTCGGCGTCGCCGGCTTCTTCAACCTCGACGTGGTCCGCAATCCCACGCTCAGCAAAGCGCCCTACGTCGCACGACTCATGTGGCACCAGATCATTCCCCTCGGCGGCAAGAAAATCGCTTCCAACCGCAATCCCTACTCTCTCTTCCGCGAACTCCCCGAGCGCCACTTGGAATTTCGCTTCGGCAAAATGAGCCTGGTCGATTTCTTCGATCTGAACACCTACGGCACGGACTCTAATCTTCAATTCATGAACTGGGCTGTGGACAATAACGGGGCTTTCGATTACGCCGCCGACACCCGCGGCTTCACATTCGCAGCGCTCCTGGAGTATCACGACAAACATCACGTTATCCGCTTTGCCGAAGCGCTGATGCCAAAAGTCGCCAACGGCATCCACCTCGACGCAGATATGAGCCGTGCGCGCGCCGAAAACATCGAACTCGAACTCCACGGCAAAGTCTTAAAAAACCGCCCGGCAGGAGTCCTCCG
>DATLVJ010000179.1:0-2499 GCA_035577585.1 Candidatus Limnocylindrales bacterium | reverse complement strand
CGGTTTACCCAGCGCGATCTAAAAGATTTTGATTATACAGTTCATGCCGTGGGCTTCGGCCTTCGCTATCACACGCCCATTGGGCCAATTCGGGCGGACCTCGCCTACAGCATCAACCCGCCTTCGTTCGTCGGGTTCAAGGGCACGCCGGTCCAAATCCTGCAGTGCAATCCCAATCTGCCGCCATCGCAATTACCGGGTTTCTGCCAGGGCACGAGGCAAAGCATCAGTCACTTTCAGTTCTTCTTCTCGATAGGGCAGACATTCTGATGCTGATCCGAATCTCAGTACTGCTGCTGATTCTCGCGGGCTTACTGCCCGGGGCCGTAGTGATCGATCGCATGGCGGTCGTGGTCGGGAATCGGGTCATCAAGTCAAGCGACATCGACCACGAGTTGCGCCTGACAGAGTTTCTGAATCGCGATGAGCCGAATTTCGGCGGCGACGCGAAGCACCAAGCCGTCGAGCGCCTGATCGACCAGGCGATCATCAAAAGCGAGATTGAGAATGGCGCCTATGTGCCCCCGGCCGCGACTGATGCAGACGTGTTGTTGAACCAGCTCAGGCAAGATCGATTCCGAGGCTCTGACAAGCGTCTTCAGGCAGCACTCTCGCACTACGGAATTGGAGAGGACCAGCTTCGTTCACATCTCTTGTGGCAGGTCACGGTGCTGCGATTCATCGACCAAAGATTCCGCCCTGGTGTTCTGGTAACCGACGAAGAAATTCGCAGCTACTACGACCAGCATCTCGAGAAATTGAAGCGCGCTTATCCGCGGAACAACACCTTCGAAGTGCTCGCGCCGAAGATCCGCGCGTTGCTCGAGGGCGAACGGGTGAATCAGGATTTCGCTGGATGGCTCGAGCGGGAACGCAAGCGGACTCATATTGAATACCGGCAAGGTGCATTTCAATGAGCAGGCGATTCAGAACAATACGCAATCTTTTAATGATTCTGGCCGCTCTCGCGGTCTTTGCCGTGGTGACATTGAGCGTGGCAATGCGGACTGAATGGTTCCGCGCTTACGTAAAGCACAAGGTCATTGTGGCTTTGGAAGAGTCCACGGGTGGCAAGGTGGATATGGACTCGTTTTCGCTTGAACCGGTCCGTCTGCGGGCCATCGTAACCAATTTCGTGATCCATGGCAGCGAGCCGGCAGGAGCACCCCCGTTTCTGCGAGCCGGTCGCGCGGAACTGGATTTGCGCTTGATGGCCCGCGCCACACATTTTTTCGATGTTGCCTACCTCGGTATCGACCGCTTCGAGGCGAACATCATCGTTTTTCCCAACGGCGAGACCAACGCGCCTGCGCCGAAGAAGAAGGCGGATTCCGCCAATTCTCCGCTGGCGACCGTCGTCGATCTCGCGGTGGGCCGCTTTGAACTAACCAACGGCTCGCTCGCATTCAACTCCCGAAAGCAACCGTTCAACGTCAGCTGCAGTAACCTTCACATACAACTTGGCTACAACACACTGAAGCAGGACTACGAAGGCCGAGTTTCGCTTGATCCGGCATATGTGATATCCGGGCGTAAAACGCCCGTGAGGTTCACGATCGCCTTACCTGTCACACTCGGACGAGACCGGATCGAGGTTCGCGACGCCGAGATTTCCACGGCTGCTTCCCGGGTGGTAATTAGCGCCTCGATGGCAAATCTGCGCAATCCGAAGACTTCGGTGCACATCAGGGGACGCCTCTCGCTGGCTGACATACAAGACGCCTCTGGGTTTTCGCTTTCCTTAGATTCGCCGCCCGACGTGGATCTTGACGTAAACGCCACAGCCGTGAACAGCCGGATCGTGGCTGCACTGCGGCTGGCCGCACTCGGCAGTGAGTTCATAGGGAGCGGCTCGTCTGAAGGCTTTAGTCGTTACGAGCTGAATGGCAACCTGCGCCATCTGGATCTACGCGCGGCGGTGAAGGGAATGTGGCACAAGGACCTGGTTTATGACGGCGTGGTATCGGGTTCCATCTCTTCTCAAGGGGACCTCAACCCGCCGGGCGCCCAGGGCATATCAGCACTGGTGCGGCTCTCCATCGCACCCGGGCAGCGCGGCATTCCGATGTCGGGACGGCTGTATGCGGATTACGCCGGAGTGACAGACATTATCACTATCCGCGATTCCTTTCTTGCGCTGCCAAACACTCGATTGACCCTGAATGGCTCGCTCGGCAAGCAACTGAATGTCGCTCTCACGACACGCGACTTCAATGACCTTGTCGCAGTCGCGTCGTTGCAGAGCAAGGTGCCAATGACTCTGGACGGCAGCCCGGCCACCGTACGGGCTGTGGTGACAGGAAAATTGAGTTCCCCCCATATTACGGTCCATGCGATGGCAAATCAATTCAGTATAGAGCGCCGCCATGTCGAAACACTGGCATTTGATGGCAGTGTTTCTAACTCACACGTTGAGATCCACAATGGCAGCTTGAAGCGGCGGACAATGGAGGCACAGTTCAAGGGCGCTCTGAGCCTGAAGAATTGGAGGATCACGCC
>DATLVJ010000178.1:0-4423 GCA_035577585.1 Candidatus Limnocylindrales bacterium | reverse complement strand
TGAAAAACCCCAGCTACAGCGGCATCACCACCGAATTCTGGAATTCCTGCGACGCCATCTGCAACGCCGACCACTGGGTTCTCTGGGGCACTCCGAACTGCGGCAAAGGTCAGCCCATGCAGACCATGGGTACCGGCCATGGCGCCGCCCCCGCGCGTTTTCGGAAAGTAAAAATCGGAACGGCATTTTCAAACCAATGAGCCCCGTGAAGAAAAACCGCTCGCTCTCCGTGCGCCGCGCCGCCTCCACCGAAGCTTCCCTTCGGCCGGAAAGGGAATTGCGCTCCATCACGGAGCGCGTTCTGCGCATCGCCAAATCCGCCGGAATTCCCGAAACTGAAGTTCACGTGGATGAAGTCATCGACGCGCTCACCCGCTTTGCCAACAACTCCATCCATCAGCACGTTGCTGAGCACGGCCTCACCGTTTCTCTTCGCGTCTTGGTGGACGGCCGCACCGCCCGCGTCACCACCAACCGCATCGAAGAGGACGCCCTTCGCGCCGCCCTTGAATCCGCCGTCTCTCTTGCTGCCAGCCAGCCGAAAGATCCCGGCCTCCTGCCGTTGCCCACGAAACAAAATTACCGCGCCGTCCGCCGCTTCTCGCCTCCTACTGCCGCACTCTCCGCGGATTCCCGCGCGCGCGCCGTGAAAAACACCTGCGCTCTCGCTGAAAGCAAGGGCCAGATCGCCGCCGGCATTTTTTCCAGCGGCCAAAGCCAGTCCGTCCTCGCGAATTCGCGCGGCCTCTTTGCCGCCTACCGTCAGACCCAGGCCGAATTTTCCGTCACCATGCAGCAGGGCTCCGCCACCAGTTGGGCCAAGGCCAACGCCGCCGACTTCCACGCCTTCGATCCGCTGGCCCTCGCGAAAACTGCCAGCGAGAAGGCGGCTCGCGCGGAGAATCCTGCCGAACTCGCTCCCGGCAAATACACCGTCATCCTTGAACCCGCCGCCGTTCTCGATCTCGTCGGCTTCCTTTTCTACGATTTCGCCGCCACCGCCATCCAAGACCAGCGCTCCTGCTTTTCCGGCCGCCTCGGCAAGCCGCTCCTCGGAAAAAACATTACCATTACCGACGACGTCCATCATCCGGATCAACTTGGCGCACCCTTCGACGGCGAAGGTATTCCCCGCCAGCGCGTCCTCCTTGTGGACGACGGTGTTCCCCGCAACCTCGTCTACTCCCGCCGCTCCGCGAAAAAAGACGGCGTGCGTCCCACGGGCCACGGCTTCGCCCTGCCAAATGAATACGGCGAAGCGCCAATGAATCTGGTAATCGCTGGCGGCAAGACATCGATCGAAGAAATGGTCGCCGGCACAGACCACGGCCTGTTGGTCACGCGCCTCTGGTACATCCGCGAACTTGACCCCTACGAAAAAGTGATGACCGGCATGACGCGTGACGGGTTGTTCCTCGTTGAGAAGGGTAAGGTCACCCGCTCCGTGCGGAATTTCCGATTCAATCAATCGATTTTGCAGATGCTCAAGAATGTCGAGGCCCTCGGACCCTCGCGTCGCGCCACCGCCGAGGAATCCTTTGAAATGGTCGTTCCCCCAATGAAAATCAGCAATTTTCACTTCAGCGAAGTTACGAAGTTCTAAGGTACTTGGCTCGCTTCACGCCCCTGCATTCCTGATACATTCCAGAAAAATTCTGCATTGTACTTCGCCGCTGGCACCCTCTATTACTCTTTCATGTGTAGCAGGCGGCGCCAGCCGAACTGGGGGCACCCGGACCACGATGCCTGTGGTACAGGTTTCGTCGCGCGCCTCGCCGGACCTCCCTCCCACGAAATCCTGCAATTCGCCCTGCAAGCCCTCGAACGCCTTTCGCATCGCGGCGGAGTGGATGCCGACGGCGCGAGCGGTGACGGCGCCGGAATTCTCAGCAGCCTCCCAGTTGATTTTCTCCGTGCCCGCGCTGCCGAGCTCGAAATCGCCCTCGGCGAAAGCTTCGGAGTGGGCACGCTCTTCGCGCCGCACACCCGAGTTGCGGACGCACAGCGTTCCATCGAAGAAGCCATCGGCCGCGGCAAGTTGCGTCTTGCGGGCTGGCGCAAGGTTCCTGTCAACCCGAACGCCCTCGGCCAACGCGCGTTCGAGACCATGCCGGAAATCTGGCAGTTTTTTATTGAGCCGTCTCTTGCGAAAGTTCCGGTCCCCGATGCTCCGGCAAAATTCGAACGCTCTCTATCGCTGCTTCGCAAGCGCGCCGAAACCCTGTTGCCAGAGCGCTGCTACATCGCTTCACTCTCTTCGCGCACAATCGTCTACAAAGGGCTCCTGACGCCTTGGCAATTTCCGCACTTCTATGAGGACCTCCGCAACCCGGAGTTTGTCGCGAACTTCGCCATCTTCCACCAGCGCTATTCGACGAATACCGAACCGTCCTGGCAACTGGCCCAGCCGTTCCGCTATGTTGCCCACAACGGCGAAATCAACACTATCGTCAGCAATCGCCGCTGGCTGCGCGCCCGCGAGCGCGAAATTCGCAAGCGAATCGGCGTCGGCGAATGGTTCCAGATGCTCGAAGAGTACGTCAGCGATTCCGCCAGCTTTGACAACGCGTTGGAATTGAAACTCCTCGCGGGAAAATCTGTCGAAACCTCGATGCTTGAATTGGTCCCCACGGCCTTCTCCGAAGATCCATTTCTCTCCTCCGATGTTCGCCGCACGCTCGAAGTTCTTTCTCGCGAGGGCGAGCCATGGGATGGCCCCGCCGCCATGGTGTTCAGCGACGGCCTTTCCGTCGGCGTGAAACTCGATCGCAACGGTCTCCGCCCCATGCGCTATCTCGTCACGCACGACGGCCTAGTGATCGCCGGCAGCGAAACGGGCCTGGTGGACCTTGAGGAATCCCGCGTCGCGGAACGCCATCGTCTCGGTCCTGGCGAACTGATTCTCGCTACGCCACAATCAGGCGTGTTTCTGCGCTGGCGTGAGCTCCTGAAGAGCGTCACTACGCAGGTCCAGAGCAAAACCACCGCTGTTCCTTCGCTGCTGCAACTCTCCGGCGATGCCCCGTGCATGCCGATCGCCGAACCCCGACGTCTTGCCGGCGCTTCCGGCTGGACCGACGACCAGTACAAAATTCTGTTTCAGCCGCTTCTCTCCGGCAAGGAAGCCGACTGGAGCATGGGAGACGACGCCCCTCCCGCGTTCCTTTCCACCTTCACGCGGCCGCTTTGGGATTACTGCAAGCAACGCTTTGCGCAGGTAACGAATCCTCCCATCGATCCGTTGCGCGAAGCTCACGTGATGTCCCTCGAAGTTTCGCTCGGCAAGGCGCATTGCTTGCCAGGTCCCGTTCTTAGCGCCGCTGAGCTTGCGGCGCTCTGTGCAGTGATCCCTGAGCTGCAGGTTGTGGATACAAGCTTTCCTGCCAATCATGGAGTCTCGGGAGCACGCCGTTGCCTCACTCAGTGTTTAACTACCCCTCTGAGTAACGGCGAGTGCCCGGGGCTCCTCCTCCTTTCGGATCGCAATGTCGGCGCCGAACGTGCCGCGCTGCCCGTGCTGTTGGCTACTGCAAAACTTTGGAAGAACGCCGTGCGCCAGGGTTACGCCGATGTGCCCCTAATCGTAGAAAGCGCCCAGGTTTTCGAGACGCACCACGTTGCAATGTTACTCGCGGCGGGTGCCAGCGCCGTCGTGCCCTATCTCGCCGAAGAATTTGCCGAAACGGAAGAGCCCGGCGCCTTCAAGAAAGTTCGCTCGGGCATTTACCACGGCTTGCGCAAAGTTCTCGCCCGCATGGGGATTTCCACCCTCGCCAGCTACCGTAACAGCCATCTCTTTGAGGTGCTGGGCCTTGAAGAACAGATCTGCCACGAATTCTTTGAGGATGCCGGCCGCTATCCCGGCACAAAATCCTTGCTCAATGTGCTGCAGGACTACCTGAAAATGCACGCCACGGCGTACTCGGTCAGCGGTGAAAATCTTCCGGACTTTGGGCTGTACCGGTTCCGCAAAGGCGCCGAACTGCACGCGAACTCACCCGAATTTGTCCGACGCCTTCACGCGCACACCCGCAAGCCGCAGCGCGAGCATTATTCCGCGCTCGAAGAACTCGGCAAGGCCGCTAGTCCAACATTCCTCCGAGATTTGCTGGAAATGTTGCCGGACCAGCCGGTTGCTCTCGAAGACGTCGAACCTCTCGACTCTATCCTGAAGCGCTTCAGCACGCAGGCCATGTCCCTGGGATCCTTGAGCCCCGAAGCCCACAAGACTCTAACTCTCGCGATGAACCAGATCGGCGGCCGCAGCAACACCGGCGAAGGCGGCGAAGATCCTGATCTCTACGCTACGCCCGGCACCGCAAGCAAAATCAAACAAGTCGCTTCCGGCCGCTTTGGAGTCACCGCCGAATATCTTGTCCGTGCCGAAGAACTTGAAATCAAAATGGCCCAAGGCTCCAAGCCC
>DATLVJ010000177.1:0-3310 GCA_035577585.1 Candidatus Limnocylindrales bacterium | reverse complement strand
AGGTGGAGGTGGCGGAGGACCGGTTGCGACGGTGACTCGGGAGACGGTGACAAGTGGCAAGGTTAGTTCGGGCAATCCGTTCAATTTCAGCGCGACGGTGACCGGCGGATCGCCGACTGGACAGGCGCAACTGCTGGAGGGCGGAACGGTCCTGGCGACGGCGGCGGTGAGTGGAGGAGCGGCTACGTTTCAAACGGCGGCGTTGCCGGTTGGGACGCACTCGATCCGAGTGCATTACCTGGGTGATGCGGGAACGCTGGCGTCTACGAGTGGAACTCTGAATGTGACGGTAACGGGAACGACGAGCATCGCGATCACAACAAACCCGGTGGCAACGCCGGCGGTTCCACCGATTAGCGTGACGATCAATTAACGGTTATGGAGCGAAGCGGCGGGTCCTTCTGGCGCGCATGGAAATCCTGCAGGGGCTGGGCCGGGATGGATGGACTGCGACGTCCGTATTAAAATTCTCCGTTCCGGAAGCGGCTAGCGCAAGACGGTCCGCTATTTCCGGGACACCGCTAATAGGCGTTTGCGTTCCTCCCCCCGGAATACTGCCTCGGCTTAGGCTGTTTTCGCCGAATACACTACCTGTCAATTCTAACAATTACGTTTGGTGGGCCAGGGGATGAGTATCCCAAGTGAAAGCTACCAGGTTTTCGGACTTTCGAAAATGGAAGGAGATTGCAAATGAACATGACACTAAAAACACGACAAGCCGGTGGCGTGACGATTGTGGACATCAGCGGACGAATCGTGCTTGGCGGGGAAAGCGCGGCGGTGCGCGACACGATTTGCGAGCTTTTGGATGAGGGACGGAAGCAGTTGTTGCTGAATCTTGCGGAGGTCGATTCCATAGACAGCGTGGGCTTGGGTTCCCTGGTCGGTGCTGTCACTAGCGTACGGAGGCAGGGAGGAGATGTGAAGCTCTTCAACCTCACAAATAAAGTCACCGACATAATGCAAATGACAAAGCTATACACCGTCTTCGAAGTCGTGAAAGATGAGGCGGCGGGTGTGAAATCTTTTGACCAAACGACTGCGGCGGCAAGGGCCTGAGTTAGCGAACATCATCGATGGAGTTTTCAGGCGCAGACGGTTGTTGCCGGCCGGCAGTGGCGCGCCCACTTAGTTTGAACCGTGCCGCCCACCCTTCAGCGTCGGAATAATAAAGTTCTTTGTGCACTTCCAGGCTGAGGCGGAGCGTCAACGTGGTGTCGGGCAAAAGCAAGAGCGAATCTCTCTCCCCGCTCGGGGAGGAAATCGTAATTCCCGCCAGATCACCTGGGAAGTGGAGCGGTTCGACGCGCCCACCGGCCCTAATGACGCAATTCCATCGGTTATCTCCACACGAATTCTGATAGGGAAGCGCATGAGTGTTCTCAGGAGAGCCGCTGAGAAATCGCAGGCGGACCTCGCGATAACTTTCCGCAGGGGCAATTGTGCTTTCGCCTACAATAAGAGGCAGCGAATCGTGTAACAGATCAATTTGACGCGGCTCAGCCTCCAGCTCAGGAGCGAGCTCGAGCCAATCGAGGGATTTTGGATCGTCGGTTGCAGCGGGGCGAATTGAAATACTTTGCAATGTTACAAAAACATGCGCTACGTCAGCAGGCGGCTTACACGATTCGCAGACCGGGGATTTGGCAAGCATCGCGGTGACGACACCTTTAGCTTGAGAAAGCGAACAGGTAGGAGGAGGATCACCCGCTCGAATGATGACACCCCCGTTTCCGTTGATTGAAAATCCTGCAACGCAGGTATTGCCACAGCCACTAAGTGCAAGGCTCAGAAAGATGGCGGCGGCAGAAGAGAATATCCGTAGATGAAATCGAGAGTACCGCATGATCAGTCTTGAAGTCGCAACTAACCCGGTCCATAGCTCGCAAAAGCAAGCGTAACTCTTCTCACGGTCGCAAGTCGACCAGGAAAGCATCTAATTCAGACGGCGGCCTTGAGTGAGGGGAAGTTAGTCCTTTTTGGGGTGCAGGTACTTACACCAACTATTCGTCAATTTCCGTCTATTTGAGTCGAGCGGTTCACCGTAAAGACGGTTTTGCTAATCTGTCGTTTCGAATCGTCGCGGCGCGGGGGCACATAATTGTTAGGAAACATCTTCAGCGCTTGGGATGGAGTGGAGGAAGTTCGGGGTAGACTCATGGCATGCGACGAACTCTACTGGCGATGATGGTTTCCGTTTTGTTTTCAGGAGCGATGGCCGGACAGGACATGCTTGGGAAGATTGCCTGCCACGCCGCGGGCTCGTCGAAAGCCGAGAACAGTTCCTACAAGAAGAAACTTTGGGACGGTTATGAGATTTCGCTGGGACCCGCGCGCGGCAACCAGGGCGACGGAGACGACTGCACGGCGGCGATTTACAACGGCGCTGGGCGCGTGGTGTTCCGGACGACGGGGTACAACGTTATTTTTGACGAGAATCACAGCGGACAAGATTTTGACGGGGACGGCAAGGCGGAAGTGGTGTTCCTGACCGACCCCGGGGGAGGGAATCACTGCTGCTGGGCGTACAACGTGATTTCGCTGGCGCCGAAGCCGCACAAGCTGTTCGACATCGAAGCGGCGGGCGCGGTGAGATTTGAAAAAGACAGCCAGGGGAAAATGGTGGTGTGGCAGGGGGTTGCGGGACCTTACGGATTTACGTCGATGGCGCGGACACCGGGCGGTAAAAAGGTTTTCCGTATTCGCGAGGGAAAATTGGTGGATGCGACGCCGGAATTCTGTTCGCGGATTTTCAGCGAGGAGAACGAAGATTACCGGGAATGGAATGAGCAGCTTACCCCGGACAAAATCAAGTTGTTGCAGTCGATGGGAAACAAATTTGTAGAAAATGAGGATATTGTCAGCGCACTGCTTTCGAGAGCGCTGCAGCATGTTTTCTGCCGCCAGTTTGACGCGGCGATGAC
This sequence comes from Candidatus Limnocylindrales bacterium, assembly GCA_035577585.1. Taxonomy (GTDB): domain Bacteria; phylum Acidobacteriota; class Terriglobia; order Acidiferrales; family UBA7541; genus Acidiferrum. The sequence goes on along the minus strand of DATLVJ010000177.1, from coordinate 386 downwards.
GGAGCTGAACCTGTGGCCCGAGGCGGACAGAACGAAAATGAAGGGGCAGTTCGCCGAAACAATTAAGAAAGATTATCCGGAATTTGCCGCTTCGCTGGCCGACTCCTCCCCTAAGAAGTGAATCAGGCCAATGCGGCTGTGCGAGAGCGGGATGGCAGCTTGCCGGTTCGGGCCGCAGTTCCTATTCTTAAGCTGCCATGAACTCCGAAATACGTCGCCCCGGGTGGAAGACACTGCTGGCGTTCGCGATTATTTATTTTGTGTGGGGATCGACGTATTACGCGATCCGGGTCGGGGTGCGGGAGGTGCCGCCGTTTTTGCTGGCAGGGATTCGATTTTTGGTTGCAGGAGCGGCGCTGTATGGGTGGACGCGTGTGAGGGGAGAG
>DATLVJ010000176.1:0-2064 GCA_035577585.1 Candidatus Limnocylindrales bacterium | reverse complement strand
TCCTCGGCGTGGCGCTTCAGTTCCGCGGAAACCGCGGGTGACAAGGAAAATTGCACCAGGTCCATCAGGTAGAGTTCGCGCAACAGGCGCAACCCTACGAGGCGCGGGGAGTTTACGTGAAAAACCAGCGCGCGCTTGACGGCGTAACTCTTCAGGAAGTTTTTTCGGCCGGCGATATTTTCAAGAATCTCCCCGGGGAGATCCTTTCGGGAGAGCAGCAAACCGACAAAGGTTTCGTCCAGTGCCGGATTATCCAGCAACGCATAAAGAACTTCCGCCGACGGGTGATAGAGCAATGACTTCAGCTCATCCCCGGCGGCGAGGCGAGCACGGTCGCGTTGCTGTTCCAGAAGGGTCAATTCCGCTTCCTTACGACGGCGGCAGCAGCTGCAGCGCGAGATGCGCGGCAGCCTCCGCGGGGTTTAGCTGCATAGTGCTGAACTCTGCGCCGGGCGCGGCCTTGCGCAGGAAATACTCCAGACGCCCGTCGAACCAGGCGGAGCGGCCCAGCATGCCGCCCGTTTTTGCCAGCAGAAACTTTTGCGATTGTAACTGAAGGCGCTCGATGAGGTCGTTGACAAGCTCGGCGAGCGCGGCGGCGCAATCCTCGAGCAGCGCGCGGGCCGTCGCGTCGCCAGCTTCCGCGGCCTGAAGCACCACCGGAAACAAGCGCGGGAAAACCTCGTCGGGAGCGGCGTACACACGGGATTGCAGGTCCGCCCAGGTGGTTGCGCCGATTTCGGAGAGAATTCTTCGCCCCATCGATGTGTCCACGCCGGTTCGCTCAAACTGACGCAGCGTTTCGAGCACCGCGCGCTGGCCGACGTGATAGGCGCTGCCCTCGTCACCAAGCAGGTAGCCGTGGCCGCCGACGCGAGCAGTGTGTCCTTGCGCATCGCGGCCGACAGCGGCGGATCCTGTGCCGGCTATCAGCACAATGGCGGCACCGCCTCCAATAGCTTGGAGAGTTAAATCCATGTCCGTGCAGACGCGGACAAGCTTCCCCGGAAATTCCTCTTCGAGAAGCATCCTCATTTTTCGCCCAGACTCCGGATACGCGGTTCCGGCGAGGCCCGCGCAGAGTGAGGCAATCTCGTTGTTCGAAACCTTCGCGGACGATATCGCCAGCCGCGCCGCTTCACACACAGCTGCCAGCGCGCTGCCGAAGCCCACACGCATCGGGTTGGATGGTCCGCCGCGGCTGGAGGCAACCACCCGGCGCGATTCATCCATCAACACGCACTCCGTCTTCGTGCCACCCCCGTCAAGACCCAAAACATAGCGCATGGAAAAAGCATACGCGACCGGAGAGCATTTTGGCGCGGCGAAGGCCGCGATGGTGTTGAAAACGTTGCTGCGGCTGGCACGTCATGGATTGCTTTCTTGACGCACCGGGACGCACCCACTATTCTCGTCACACTTCGCCGGGTCGCGCGGGCGGGCAGCGAAGTCCGAACTCATGCACATTCATCTGTTGGATCTGGGAATCGTCATTGTTTATCTGCTGGGCGTCACGGCGCTGGGCGTTTATTTCCGCGGGAAACAGCGCGACGTCCGCGACTATTTCCTCGGCGGCCGAACCGCTCCCTGGTGGGCCCTGGCGTTTTCCATCGTCGCCACGGAGACATCCACGCTCACAATCATCGGGACCCCTGCGCTGGCATTCGCCGGCAACATGACGTTTCTTCAGTGGGTGTTCGGCTACCTCGCGGGACGGTTTCTGATCAGCCTGATTTTTTTGCCGGGATATTTTCGCGGCGAATACCTGACGGCTTACGCGGTGATTGAAAAGCGATTCGGCCAACGCATGCGTTCCGTGGCGGCGGTGACGTTTTTGACCACACGCACGCTCGCCGAGGGTGTCCGTGTGGCGGCGATTGCGCTGGTGGTCAGCGTTGCGCTGGGAACATCGGAGCGGCTTGCGGTGTTTATCGTGATTGCGCTGACGGTGCTTTATACGTTTGAAGGCGGAATGAAGGCGGTGATCTGGACGGACGTAGCGCAGTTTCTGCTCTATCTGCTGGGCAGCGTGGTGACGTTCGGCATTTTGCTGCATCGGACTCC
>DATLVJ010000175.1:0-6261 GCA_035577585.1 Candidatus Limnocylindrales bacterium | reverse complement strand
GCCCAATCCGGGGGCTGGCGGAATTCTTGGCGCGTATACCTATTTCGGGTCCGGAGCAGGGCTAAACGGTAAAAAGCGCCCGCAGGACATTTACGGCAAGGCCTTCGGTCCGCGCCTCGGCTTCGCCTACAGCATCAACAGTAAGACCGTGGTCAGAGGCGGCTACGGCATTTACTACGAAGCACTCAAAGAAGGTTCCTTTGCCGACCATGACGGCCTGGGATTCTTCAACCGCCAGACTGTGGACGTCACCAACGGCGGGCCAACGCAGATCGATAACGGCATCACTCACCTGTTCCCGGCGCTGGGGCCTTTCACACCCGATGGTCAGAACAATCAGAACGGCGTCATCTTGGTTCCCGCGAATTCCGGCAGGCCCGCCGATATTCAGACCTGGAACCTGGACATTCAGCGGCAGGTCATGAATAACTTGATGGTCAGCGTGGCCTACGTCGGTTCCAAGGGTACTCACTTGCCAGCCCTGAACGTCATTCCGAACCAAGTAGATCCCAAATTTCTTTCTCTTGGCGCCGAACTGACCATGCCCGCTTCCTGCCTGGCGGGGGGCGCTGGTGGCACCTGCCCCAACGCGGTTGCGGCGGGTGTAACAGTGCCGTACGCTGGCTTCACCGGAAACATCAACCAGGCGCTTCGCCCGTTTCCACAGTATGGCAACTTCGAACAGGAGAACAATTCCTTCACTCCCGATCGCAGCGGCAACTCCACGTACCACGCCATGCAGCTATCGGTCAACAAACGCGTTTCGCAAGGCCTGACTTTTCTCGTTTCTTATACCGTCTCCAAGAACATAACGGATGCCGATTCGGCCGGTCCAGGTGTTTCCGGCTTCATCGGCACCAACAGTTTCATCGGCGAGAATTCTTACAACCGCAAGGCGGAAAAGGCCGTCAGCCAACTGGATACTCCCCAATCTTTGGTTGTGAGTTTCTTTTATGAACTCCCGTTCGGACGAGGTAAGAAGTATTTGAATGAAGGGGGGGTGAAAGACCGGGTCGCCGGTGGCTGGTACGTTTCCGGTATTCTGTCCTACCATTCCGGACTTCCCACGGAGGTCTACGGAGACCGCCAGGCCGTGCCCATCGCGTGCGACGTGTTATTCGGGGGGTGCAACACAACTGGCGCGGGGGCACGCGTGAATATTGTCCCCGGCGTATCGCAAACCAACAAATCGCACTTTGACCCAACCACGACGCCGTTCTGGAATCCGGCCGCCTTTACGCCTGCGGCTCCATTCACATTCGGTAACGAACCAAGGTCTCTGTCCAGCGCTCGTTCGTTTGCAGGCAAGAATGAAGACTTCACGTTGGGCAAGAAAACGCACCTCATCGGTGAAAAAGCCACCCTCGATTTTCAAGCCTCTTTCTTCAACATGTTCAATCGGCATATTTTCGCCGCACCGCAAAACGTTTTCGGGCCGACCCTCCAGTCGCCTTTCACCGCCGGCAGTGCCGGAACTACGGCGGGGGGATTTGGTTCCGTGACTTCGACAGCGAATGGGCCGAGAGCCATCCAGTTCGGTCTGAAGCTCACGTATTAGTATCAAAGAGCTCGGCTCAGTGCCCCTTGCTGAGCCGAGCTCTTCCCACTCCTCCAACACCGGAGTCGCCTCAATATGAGCCAGTTCAACCGGCGTGGCTTCATGAGAACGCTGCTCGTCACCGCTGTCGGCGCGGTGCCCGCCCATGCCACCATCGCGGGCAAAGTTGGCTGGCCCTTTCTTGGTGAGGATCTTTCATCCTCGACTTCGGACCTGGAACACGGCGCGCAGCAGCTTCGTCTCTCCCCAGCCGGATCACCTTTCGCTTTCCAGAATTTCCTGCGCATCAACAATGAATGGAAGCCCGCAACCCTTCCCAACAACCCGTTCATCGCCGGCGATTCCTTTCCTCTAATCTGTTCACAAGTAAAACGCGAAGCCTCTCGAGTTCATTTTGCTGGTGAGGGCAAAGCAGAAGGCCAGGACGGTAAATCCGTTGCCTACACCTGGGATTCCGAAATCAGCGCCGTAAAACCTGCTGCGGACTTCCCCTGGTTTCGCTTTCGCACCACGCTTCATCTTCCTGCACCCGTACTGCTTCATCAGGACTCACGCGTGGAACCGCAAATCATCACCTGGCTGAGTTCCTCGTCTACCCTGATGGAAGGCCAGTCCGGCAGTTGGCGCCGCGTCCTGCTCGAGCAGCCAACGCGAAACTCGCTTGGCACCTATGGCAACGATCTTCCCGCCCTCTATTTGCTCGACCAGACCGTTGGCGTCGAAACCATGATGTTTTTCGATTTCAGCGACATGAATTGGATGTCCATCGAAAATATTCCGCGGTTTCTGGCCTACCGCTGCTCCAGCGTTTCCCATATTGAACGTGACGGCACCCAGCGCCTCGGTGTCGGCCTTCTCGCCCAGCAAGCCACCGGCAATCTCTTGCCTGCGGGAGACATCAGCTTCACCTACTGGCTGCTTCAACGTCCCATGACTCGCTTGCTGACGGCGCAGGAATCCGTCTCGCGCTGGATGCAGGCTCTGCTTCCTCTGTTCGAAGAGAAACTCACCTGGCCCGCCTGCGCCACGTCCTGGAAAGAATTCGCCACCGGCACCGTGGAAGATCTGCAAGACAAAGCCTCCACCCAAGTCGAGGCCAAAGGCCATACCGGCCTGCGCGCATACGTAAAGTCCACTTCCCAGCTCTGGACCGACGCTCCCGACAACTTCGAGTTGATGACCATCGCGGATGTCCTCTGGCCCTCGCTGCTCTACCTCCGGTTGCATCCCTCGGCCGCCTTCGAAACAGAATGCCACGCGTTGCTTGCGGATCTTCCCGCGTTTTATCAACCGGAAACGCACAGCATCAGCAACGATCTCTCACCCAAAAAGGACGAGCGAGCCGATTCCTGGTATCCCTTCGAAAATTCGCTGATCAAATATCCGATGATCGGCAATTTGGCGGGCTCAAAGGAAATTACGGACAAATTTCTGGATGCCTTCCAGACAGCCGTGAAAATGGCCCAGCAGTACAACTATCTTTTCCCGATCTACTACCAAGTCGCCACTCTGCAGGCAGAAGGCGCGGGCACAAACTACGCCGTGGGCGGCCTGTATGCCTGGGCCGCGATTCTCGCCAACAAATTAACCGGACAAGCTCAATACCTCCACGAAGCCCGTCGCGCAATCCAGGTCTTATACACGGTCCCACCCGACCGGCTCTTCCACGAGCCTCAGGAACTCGCGTATGGCGCGCTCGCCGCGGCGGAACTTGGCATGGTCGAAGAAGCGAAGTACCTGCTCTACGAGCAACTCCGCATGTTTTATTGGTACTCCGACCCCAGCCAGAAAAATCATGACATCCGCGGCATGGTCCAGGCGGCCGCCTCCATCCTCTACCCCGCGTTCAAGGAAAACGTCGAGGCCATCCTTCCCTGGACGGGCGTGATGAAGCGCGGGATCGTTTTTGAAGGCTTGCTGCGCTTCATGGACCAGCAGCGGCGCAACAATTTTTATTTCTTCGAAAATTGCACTGCCAACCGCAAGCGCGGCTCCTCCGCGTTTATCCCATTCGAAAATCTCGGCACCCTGGAACTCGCGGGCATGACCGGAAACGTGGGCAAGGAAATTTACGGCGCGGGCGAATGCATCTGGATGTACCTGATGTTCGAAGCTTTGGGCCATCCTGGCGATCGGGAACTGATGCTGGTCAATCTGGACCTTCTCGACATAACTGATGCAAAACAATTCCCGCCGCGGATACTGAATTTCATTCTTTACAATCCCACGCTCGCTACCCGATCCGCGAAGATAACCGTCCCCGCAGCGGACGGGCGAGCGGTCCGACTGACGGCCGGCGGAAAAGCCGTCTCCGGAACGTTGGAGATTCAAAAGCAATCGTTCATCCGCTTGCAAGCCGAGTTTTGACGGGCAGTGCTTTGATACCTGTCCACTGGAAGATTTTTCAGACGAGTTCATCGGTTAAGGAAGGAAGTCTCATGAAGATCCAAGGTCCCGTTTCTGCAACTCGTGCGGCAAAAGTCTTAGCTCTCACCACGTTGATGGGAGGCGCCATTGCGGCATCCGCCGCCATCTCTTTTTCCCCGCCGTTTGGCGCCTGGTCCCGGCTCTCCACCGATCCCATCATCACGCCGCAGGGCGACAAGTTCGAATCCGCGGGGACGTTCAATCCATCGGTCATGAAGCAGGATGGAAAGTTCGTGATGCTCTACAGGGCCCAGGATCACAGGGGCACGTCGTCGCTCGGCTATGCCACCAGCGACGATGGGGTCCATTTCACCCGGCGCGCCGAACCGGTCCTGGTTTCCGAAGCTCCCTATGAAAAGGGCGGCGGCGTGGAAGATCCGCGCCTCCAGAAAATCGGCGAAACGTACTATCTGACCTACACCGGATATAACAATGTGGACGGCGCCGCTCCAGACAAAAAAGACGCCCAACTCTGCCTGGCCACTTCGACCGACCTGATTCATTGGCGCCGCCAGGGCGTGATCATCCCGAGCTACCAGGGGAAGTGGAATGTGAAGTGGACAAAATCGGGGGCAATCGTTCCCGAAAAAATTAACGGGAAATACTGGATGTACTATCTCGCCGACGCCAAAGGCAAAGATCAGCAGATGGGCCTTGCCTCTTCCGAAGATTTGCTGCACTGGACCGAAGCCCTCGACCATCCGGTTATGGCCAGCCGCGCGGGGATGTTCGACTCTCAAGTTGTCGAGCCCGGCCCGCCACCAATCATCACCCCGCAAGGAATCTTCCTCGTTTACAACGGCGCCGACGACAATCTTCTTTATTCCACCGGCTGGGTGCTCTTCGACAAAAAGGATCCCACAAAAGTTCTTGCCCGCGCCGAAAAGCCCGTATTTGCGCCCGAAAAAGAATGGGAAAAGGTGGGGCAGGTGCCAAACGTGGTCTTTGTCGAAGGAATGGTTCGCGACGCCAACCGCTGGTTCTTCTATTACGGCGGCGCGGACAAGACCGTCGGTGTCGCCACTGCGCCGGTCCTCTAGTGCGCTGCCGCCATCTCTGAAAACCAAATCGCGCTGGTCCGCACGGTGATCTCGAAAGGCAATGTGAAGCTCAATTCTTATCTCCTGAAAAGCACAATCGTAGCCGCGCTCGGCGGCCTCTTGTTCGGGTTCGACACAGCCGTCATTGCCGGCGCCACCCACGCGCTCACGGAAACGTTTCATCTCTCGCCTGCCGCCCTCGGCATGACGGTGGCCTCCGCCCTGTGGGGAACGATCATCGGTTCCATGCTTGCCGGCATACCCGGCGATAGATTTGGCCGGCGCGACAGTCTGCGCGCAATGGCCGTGCTTTATATCGTCTCCGCCTTGGGCTGCGCGTTGGCGTGGAACTGGACGTCGCTGGTGCTTTTCCGCTTCATCGGTGGCCTCGGCATTGGCGGCTCTTCCGTGCTCGGACCGATGTACATCGCGGAGGTTGCGCCCGCAAAATGGCGGGGCCGGCTCGTGGGCTTGTTTCAATTCAACATTGTCTTCGGCATTCTGCTCGCCTATTTTTCCAATTACCTCCTGGGAACGATGGGTCTGGGCGCCGCCGAGTGGCGTTGGAAATTGGGAATCTCCGCTGCGCCGGCGGTGCTCTTCCTGCTCCTGCTTTTTGGTATCCCCCGCAGCCCCCGCTGGCTGGTCAAAAAACAAAGAATTTCCGAAGCCCGGGATGTCCTGCGGATGACGGGCGAGGAAAACTTCGAAGAGGAGCTCCAGGAAATCATCGTCTCCATAGATGCCGAACATGTCGCCGGCGATCGGCTGTTCTCGTGGAAGTATCGATTCCCCATATTTCTGGCCGTGTCCATCGGCATGTTCAACCAGCTTGCCGGCATCAACGCGATCCTCTACTACCTCAACGATATCTTCGCCTTTGCGGGATTCAACAAAGTTTCGTCCGACCTGCAAGCCGTGGCCATCGGTGCAACGAATTTGCTTTTCACCATGCTCGCGATGTCTGTCATCGACCGGATCGGCCGCAAAACTTTGTTGCTGATCGGCTCGGTGGGCACCGCGGTGTGTCTCGCCGGCGTCGCCGCCATCTTTTTCACCCACAGCCACCAGAATCTGCTGGTCTGGCTGCTCATTGGATATATCGCCTTCTTCGCGTTCTCTCAAGGCGCGGTCATCTGGGTTTTCATCAGCGAGGTTTTTCCCAATCGAGTCAGAGCGAAGGGGCAAAGCCTGGGCAGTTTTTCTCATTGGTTCATGAACGCCTTGATTTCGGGA
>DATLVJ010000174.1:0-3950 GCA_035577585.1 Candidatus Limnocylindrales bacterium | reverse complement strand
GAAGAATCAGCGGCACACCGAATACAAGGTCAGCGTTGTTGTCAGCGGCCAGCGCGGGAATCACTTTTGCGTGTACCACGCCGTAACTCATCGCCGGCAGCGCCACGAGGAATCCCACCAGAGGTCCGGACGCGCCCACGTCGAACAGCGCTCGCATGGAGCGAATCGGCGAGCGAATCAGAATGAACGCGCCGAATGTGCCAATCAAAGTGGGTGCGGGAATGAAATACGGATAGCTGGCGCGGATTTGATGATGGCGGCAGGCAAAGTAATGCCCCAGCTCATGCGCGAGTAGAATGCCCAGCAGCGTCAGCGCAAACGGCAATCCCGCAAGCAGCGCGGCCGGATTGCGATAGATCAGCCGGAAAGTTTGCAGGAAGGCGTCGAGCGAAGCGGCCTGATTGTGCGCGTAGGCGGCGGCGAAATGCGTGCCGGCAATCAGCGAAGTGAGCAGCGTCAGAACAAACAGACCCGAGGAGAGCACCAGGGTGCGCGTGGAGGGGTGTGGCTGATCCGCCGAATAATATCTTCCTTGCGGTGGAGGGGCTTGCCACGCAGGCACTTCCAGAAATGAGGGAGCGCTCCGTTCTGATTCCGGTGGAGTCACAATAAATTATTTGGCTTGGCTGGCGGTGGTGTCTTGCAGTCCCTGGAGTTCTTTCCCGGGCTTGAAGCGCACGGCTTTCCCCGGAGGGATGCTGACTTCTTCGCCGGTGCGGGGATTGCGCCCGATGCCGGTCTTACGCGGCTTCACGCTGAATACGCCGAACTTGCGCAGTTCGATACGCTGCCCGCGGCCCATGGCGTTCTTGAGAGACTCAAAGACAGTCTCCACGGCTTGCTCCGCTTTTGTGCGGCTGATATTGGTCTTCGCTACGACGGCATTCACAATGTCTAGCTTAATCACACCGTCCTCCCGGTCTATGTGGCCCGATGCTAGAGGCTAAGGCCCGGGTTGTCAAGAAGTTCCGCCTCATCTACACTTTAACCTTTTGCGAGCCTACTTCCCAAGTTTTCTGTCAGGAGGATTGGATGTCCGTAAAGCCAGACCGTTGGATTCGCCGCATGGCGCTGGAGCACAAAATGATCGAGCCGTTCACCGACCGGCAGGTTCGGGAAGGAGTGATCAGCTATGGCGTGTCCTCGTACGGATACGACATCCGGGTGGCCGACGAGTTCCGAATCTTCACCAACGTGAATTCCACGATTGTGGATCCGAAGAATTTCGATCCGCGTTCGCTGGTGGAATTTAAGGGCGATGTTTGCCTGGTGCCCCCGAATTCATTCGCGCTGGCCCGCTCGATTGAATACTTCCGCATCCCGCGGAACGTGCTGACGATTTGCTTGGGAAAATCCACGTATGCGCGGTGCGGCATCATTGTAAACGTGACGCCGTTTGAGCCTGAATGGGAAGGCTTCGTGACTCTCGAAATCAGCAACACCACGCCGCTGCCCGCGCGCATTTATGCGAATGAAGGCTTGTGCCAGGTGCTGTTTTTTGAAAGCGACGAGGATTGCGAAATTAGCTACAAAGACAAGAAGGGGAAGTATCAAGCCCAGGGCGGAATTGTCTTGCCGCGCCTGTAATTTTGGACACGCATCCGCATTTTGTAGGGGCCGGGCTCGCACGGCCCTCTTTTTTTGTGAGCGCTAGAATTTTGATCTCAGCGTGAATTGGGAATTGGTGCCGTTAGTTTACGCCGTAAAAGCGGCAGCTTCGCTGCCGCACTCAAAAGCGCCGATCAGGCTTTGGAGATTGGTTCGGTTTCGGCGCTGGCGGAAAAACCCTGCAGGGGGTAGCCCAGGTCCCGCCAGGCATCGAGTCCGCCCTGGAGCGGCCGGATATGTCTTATGCCTTTATTTCTGAGGAGCAGCGCCACACGGGCGCTGGTGGCTTCGTTTGGTCAAGTACAGTAGAGAATGACTTCGCGGTCGCGCGGCAGCCTTTCATCGGTTACCTGCAATTCGCCAGCGTCCATCCGAAAAGCGCCGGGAATCGTTTCCGGGTCGGCTTCGAAATCCACGGAGTGGCGCAGGTCTACGATCGTAAGAATCTCGCCAGCGTCTAGCTTTACCTTCAGCTCTTCCGGGCTGATGCGGGAAATTCTCAATTCACGCAGGAATCTCTGGCGTGCTACGAACTTGTAGGCCACGTAGAAGACCAACACGCCGACCAGCAAAACCATCAATCCGCTGCCGAGTTGCTGCGCTTTCAGGGCGATGAGTTCGATCTGGCCGCTGAAGATGTACCCGATGCCCAGGTAGGTTCCGGCCCAAAAAATTGCTCCTAACGCATCGAACGCCAGGAACCTGCGGAATTTCATGTGGAAGATGCCGGCAAGAGGGGTGGCGACGGTATTGAGGCCCGGCAGGAACTTGGCCACCAGCAGGGATTTTGCGCCCTGCTTCTCAAAGAGACCTTCGGTGCGGCGCACGCAGGAATCGGGTTCCAGCGAAATCCTGCAGAGCCAATGCAGAATGCGGATGCCTTTCCTTTTACCGAGTTGGTACCAGATCGTATCCGCGGAAACCGCGGCCAAAGTGCAGAGCATCAGGGACACGCCGAAACTAAGACGATGCACACCGCCTAAAGCGCCAGCGGCCAAAAGCAAAGGGATGGATGGAAGAGGGAGGCCAGCCTGCTCCAGAAACACCCAAACCAAAAGCACAAGGTACCCGTGGTTCACAAGGAATTCGAGCGTGCTGTGCATGCTAGGCTGTTTCCTCTATGAAATTTTAACAAAACCGGCTTACTTGTGGAGAAAAGTTGCCGCCTTTCCCCAATGCCCGCCCATGACGAACGAATCCAGCGGTTTTCGCTCGCGCGGGGCCAGTTCGCGCTCCCGCAGCTTCTCGGGCAAAGAATCCGGATGACCTGGGTAGCCGATGGTGAAGGCTGCGATAGGCTCCCACCCACTGGGGATTTCAAAAAGTTCGATGGCCTTGTGCGGATCGAACCCCGCCATTTGATGCACGAAGAGGCCCCGAGAGGTAGCTTCGGCGGAAAGATTGGCGACCGCCGCGCCCGTGTCGTAAAAGGCGTTGCGATTGGGTTTGCCCGTCTTGGCAAAAGCCATTTCAGAGACGGCGATCGCCAGCACCGGAGCGTGCTTCGCCCAGCCCTGGTTGAACTCAACCAGCGTGCTGACCATTCTTTCGTGATTTTCTTTGTCGTCGGCCGTGGTGACGAGGAAGGCCCATGGCTGCTCATTGCTGCTGGAAGCGGCCCAACGGGCCGCTTCAAACAAGCTGCGCAAAACATCGGCTGGAACGGGCTCCTTGGAAAAGGCGCGTGGGCTCCAACGCTTTTGGATCAATTCGTGAACTGGATGGTGGGTGGGCGCCGGATTGTGCATTTTGAACTCCTCAATGAATCTCGGTGACTTTCAGAAAGCTGCGGGCGGCAAATTCGCTGCCCGCAACTTTCTGCCTAGATTCTGGTATCTTCGACCCGATTACTTTCCCTGCGGGGGAATGATCATTTCCACGTCGAGTGTGATAGTCACATCGTCGCCGACGACCACGCCGCCGCTGTCGAGTTTCTGGTTCCACGCCACACCGAACTCCTGCCGATTAATCCTGGTGGATGCGGAAGCCGCGGTGCGCTGCAAGCCCCAGGGATCCTTGATGGGAGGCTTGGGAACAGATGCGGTCAGGACGGCGCTCTTGGTGACCCCTCGAATGGTCAGGTCGCCGGTGATTTTCAAGCTGCCATCGTTGTTGCGTTCAATCCTGGTGGATTGAAAAGTGATCGTTGGATACTTGGCGACGTCAAAGAAGGCTTCGCTCTTGAGGTGCTTGTCGCGATCCGGTTCGCGGGTATCGAGGGTGGTGGCGTCGATGGTGACGTTGACTACAGATTTGGAAACATCGCTGTCGTCCACGACGACGGTTCCGGTGACGCCGTGAAATTCGCCGCGCACGGTCGAAATCATCAAGTGGGTGACGCC
>DATLVJ010000173.1:0-3232 GCA_035577585.1 Candidatus Limnocylindrales bacterium | reverse complement strand
CATTCTCCACGCGACGATTCTCTTGCCTAATTGTGGGAGCCGAATAATCGACAACTGGCATGGATTGCCGAAGCCTTGTGCCGTCACGTGCGGGCTCTCCGCTCCATAAGCTCAGTCGAAGAGGTGGGACTTACACCATCCCTCGTCAAATGTTCTGCAACTGACGCGTCAATGCTGCGAAGGTGGAGATCTCGCTGCGGGAATGGAATTTCGATGCCAGCATCTTTCAACGCTTTGGCCACTGCAACAGTCACATCGCTCTGCAGCTGGAACCATGTGTCCTGCCGCTCGGACCAGAAACGCAGTTCAAACCTTAGCGCGCTTTCGCCAAATCCCAGGAAGAAAGCCATGGGCGGACGCACGAGCAATACTCCCGGATGTGATTCGGCAGCTCCCACGAGCAGCTTGATCACCTGTTCGGGATCGGTGCCGTAAGCAACGTTGACAGGCACGTCCACGCGCCGCCATTGTGACGAAAGGGTCCAATTGATGACTTGGTTCGAGATCAGATTGCTATTCGGCACGATCACTTCCGCACCCTGGAAGGTCACAATTGTGCTTGAACGTGCTCCGATCCGTCGAACCATGCCCACCAGCCCGCCGACGTCTACCGTGTCCCCGACGTGGATGGGACGCTCGAATAACAGGATCAATCCGGAGACAAAATTGTTCACGATATTCTGCAAACCGAAGCCTAGACCAACGCCAAGGGCGCCTGTGAGAACCGAAAATTTGTTCAGCTCGACACCGGATGCAGATAAAGCGGCCAGCGCAACAAGCACGAGTAGGACGTAGTAGGTGACCGTTGAGATGGCATAAGGCACCCCGCGCTGTAACGGCAATTTGGGAAGCACAACCCTCTTCAAAAAAAACGTGAACACATTTGCGAAAGCGTAGCCACCTAGCAGGATGACTACTAGCTCGAGCGCGTCGCCGAGGGTGAAATGCACGCGATTAAAGCCGATAGGGTATTGGAACAGCGCGGACAGGGCGCCCATCACACTTTCATTGATGGTCAGCCACCGCAACATGGACTTTAGCCACAACAGCGAAGCCACAAGACCAAGGAGGCGGCCGCTCCAGCGTTCTATGGTATCCGCCCGCAGTTCGAGCGTGGCGCGTACCCAGTTCATGTGCAGGACGGTCCTGAGAATCAGGTTCAAGACGCGGACGGCGCAATAAAGGGCGGCGGCCACGAACGATCCAATCAGGGCACCTAGCCCTAGAACCTGAGCCAGGGTCACAAATCCGACGATGTTTGCCACGAGAGACGCGGCCAGCAGCACAAGTCCCACGCGGATCCCGATCAGGAGCGCTCGCAGCTTTCGATTCTGAGTTGGAAGTCCAGCTATCTTTGATGCACGAACGAGCCAGACAAAACTGACCAAAGCGGCTAGAACAAGCAGGGCGCAAATCTCACGTTTATAAAATGGCGGGAGCTGAGCGAGCAGGAATATACCACCGAATGTGTAGAATGCGGCCAGAGCATAAAGGAGATTCCGAAGGCTGGACTCGGTTAATGGGACCAGCAATCGCAGCACGGGAACCAGGTAGAGTAAGTAGAAGATGAACGCGATGCCAATGGGTGCCGAAGCGATATATTGTCCCGTTCCGACAAGTGTCACCATAAGCGCTATTGAAAATGGCCGGCCCAGTAACTGCATGGTCTCAGCTGAAACTTCCGACAGCGCCGCGACGTAACGACTAAGTTTGAAGGCACCGAGGAGCGCCAGAAGGTAAACCATCGCGAGTGCAACGGGGGCAGACTTGTGTGAACCCAGAAAATCCCTGGCGCCTGTAAAGGACCTGTCAAATGATCTGCGGAAAGAAGGTCCGATCTTTTTCTCGGGTGCTTGCGAATCGCGAGCTGCCCAGAGCGGACGCCCGTCCATCTCCAGGAGACGGCCGCGTTCGGCGTCGCGCGCTTGACGCACCCGCAGCGATATGTCCACAATTTGCTGGTCCTGCTGGGAGATCTGATTTTGCATCGTGAGTACTATGTTCAGCTGCTCTTGCGCTTGCACTTTTGCCTTCTGAATCTTGTCCAATTGCTGTTTTATACGATCGACAATGGTTTCGATTCCTGGGGATTTTTGAACCTGGATCCAGGTGGCCACCCAATCCGATTGTTGAGCATCAAGTGTTTGGATCTGCTCTTGTAGTTTCCCCGCACGCAGTGTCAGCTGCTTGCGTTCTGCTGCATATTCGAGACTCAGAGAGCGCCAATATCGCAGTTCGTCCTCCAAATCTAGCGATGTGTGATCACCAGCCAAGAGGTCCCGGGTCTGCAGCAACCGTCGATGAACCTCTGCGGCCAATTCTTCCGCCTTCGATTCTGATTCAAGCAATTCAGGTTTGGGCATCAATTGACTGGTGATTTCCAGCAGCAGGCGGTCCAACTCCTCTGCGCGGTCAGCAATCTGCGGGAGCGGAATCGTTTGGTCCGCCGATGGAGCTGGAGGAACTGCCGGAGCTTCGCTCGCCTGCGACTGCTTTGTGCTCTTCGAAGGCGCAGACTGTGCGGGCACCGTCTGAGCCTGGGTCTCGCGTATGAACGGTGAGAAGCAGGCTATCAACAGTGTGAGGGCGACAAAGCAGCAACGAAGCCGGTCAAATTTCCGAACGACGGCTCTTGTGGTGATGCCATGAGATGACCCGGGGTGGGTCAACGGAATATACCCTCTTCTTCCCATATCTAATTAGGCTGGGGCACAAGCGAATAATCCTGTTCCGTAGGGGCTCTGCCTCACACTGTCAGAAGTAACAGACAGCTGAACTCCCGTGCCTCGCAGACCGGAGCTGAACCTTGCACCTTTTGATTCCCTCTGCTCTTACGTTGTTGGAGGAAGAGGATACGGTCGACTTAGTGGAAGAATTTTGAAAAGCCATTCTTCCAGCGCTGTTTCCCGAAGACGCGCTGGATCATTACTCCATACGGTACATCGAAAAGCGCACTTCGAACTCCTGGCGTCCTGCAAGGGACTGAATACGATGGCAAAAATGTAAATAGGCCCGTTCAGATCGGCCACTGCGATGAAGGAAGATATTTGACCAGCAAAACTTCGTTTCCCTTTTCACTGTAGACGAGCTCGTCGACAAGGTGCCTGGTCATCAAAACGCCGTAGCCGCCAGGACGCAGTCCTTGTGCCTCACGGAAAAGGGCATGACGAATTGGGTCATACGCAGGATTGTTGATAGCTGCATGGTGTATCTCATCGAGTGAGAATCCTTG
>DATLVJ010000172.1:0-3209 GCA_035577585.1 Candidatus Limnocylindrales bacterium | reverse complement strand
ACGAGCAGCAGGCCGAGCAGCGCCAGCGCGATCAGGATCACCAGCGGCAGCCACTCGTGGCGCGAGATGTGCGGCATCAGTCAGCGGTCGGGGCCGGTGGAGGTTGACCGAACCGGCGCAGATTTATTTCATCGATTATTCGTTTGGCGAAGGGGCTTGGCGGGACGATAGCAGTTTCGTCTTCCTCCACCCTTCTGAGGACTCGTTGAAAATTGGCAAACGCAAGATAAAACTCCTGCGTTCTTTTGTGCTTTTCCGTATGGCATTCCTGAAAAAGGGGCCATTTGTTGGCAAGCCGATTATCGCCCCGTAACTCATTCCAATGATCTATTTGCACACCATCAACAAACGATCCATCAGCGTTAAGCATTTGCCGCCCGCATCCGCACGGGCACTTCCCACCCGTGCGGCGGCACGCCGCTCTCAGCAAACGGTCGTGAGCCCGATTTCGTTTTTCCCGTTTCGGGGCTTGTTCAAATGCCGGCGAGGCTTCCACTGCTGACAGCCTGCCATCAATGTTTTGAATCTGCAATGTGTGCTGCTCAAGAATAGGCAAGATCGCAGGGTCGTTTGGTCGCGCTTGTGGGTAACGGCCTTGTTTCAACTCTTCGATCCATTGATCCACCTTCACCGCGAAGGCTGGCGAGCACCATTGGGCAACCCGATTCGCTAGAACAGGATGTATCCAAGTTCCTCCATAACGGCCTTCTAGTGATACGACGAGTTTAACTGCGGGAATTCCCGTAGTTAGAATTAGCGCTTCAAGATATTCTTTTGAACTATCCAACCTACTCCAGTCATTGAATCGTTTTCCATGCGCCTGACACATCGCGGTTGCGTCGAAATAACCATCTTTGGTGGTTTGGCGCATTTCGATCCCGTTAATTGTATCTCGAACGATTATCGGGGCCGTCACGTTGCCCTCCTTTCACTCATTCCGTGTCATCCCATCTGGCGCCGCGCATTTTGAGGTCGAGCGTGTCGAGCCACCATTGCGCGGAGTGTTCGTTGTCGAGGCCGGTGAGCCCTTCGATTGCGGCGGCCCGGTCGCGTTCGTTCATGGTGGCGATGGCGAAGCGCATGACCTTCGACACGAGCTGCGCCTTGCGGTGTTCCTTGAGGGCTTTTCCGCGCAAAGGCGGAGCGGAGCGGAGCAGGGGAGCGGAGCGACCAAAAGGACCGGAATCAAATTCGTTAAATTCTAAAACTGGCTTCCCGTTGACCTCCGCGTCGTGCTTGTAGACCTCGTACGCGATCGCGGCTTCAGAGACTCCTAAGTCTGAAGGTAAGTATACTCTTCTGTCCTCTGTCGCGCGCGCACTAGGGCGGTTTTTCGCGTCGCCGGACCCGTTCAGTACGCCGCGTAACGCGTTCTGATGTGCGTTCTCGGACGCGTTCTCTATCGGCACAAGAACGCGGTTTGCAAACCACCGTATCTTTCGATTACGGGCACTTAGCTGCCGCTTAAAGGTGTCGATCGCGAGTTTTGAGAGAAAGCGATGATAAAAGCGACCGTCGTTGCATAAAAGGAAAGCGTGTAGAGCTTCGATTTTCAATTTTTTGAATCTTTTCACGTCGCGGCCGAGGTCGGCCAGCCGGGTCAAAATCCGGTCGTCGGCCGGCAGGCTTGCGGCGGGCACCTGATGCCAGCACGCCCACCAAAGATTGTGCGCGGCGCGATAGCCAGCATCCGATACCGACGAGTTGAAGTCGCTGTCGTGCAGCTCGGCGCCATAATACGGCATCCACTGCAATCCGCGCAGATCGCACTCGGCTGGCACTAATGGATCCGGTAGTTCCGTCACCGGCGGTTTCCCCTCCGTCGTCAAGCGGTTTCGCAGTTCCTTTCAGTCACCGGCGGTTTGTTTCGGCGGTTGATGACAGGCGGGATGGTTTTGCGCGGCTTGCCCGGCACGTCGGACGGCCAGGTGGCGTTCTCGGGCCAGTTGTCCCGGAAGTAGCGTTCGAGGATCAGCGCGGTGTTCGCGTTGATGCCTTTGCCGCGCCGCAGCCGCCAGAACGCCTTGTCATTGTTGCCGGTGGCGCGGCGGGAGATGCGCGTCAGCCCGAGCCCCGTCGCCTCGGAATAGGCTTCGGCGACTCTGAGGAGGGCGTCGGGTTCGAGCATTGATGTAGGTTAAGGCGACAAACGTCCACGCGCAAGCGCCATTGACGTCATATTGCAACATCAATGGTTGCAGCGGCGGTCGGCCGCTCACTCGGCAATCTCGACTAAAGGCGACCCGTAATCTCGACTAAAGGCGATTTTTTTCGCCTTCCCATCGGAAAATTTTACGAGTAGGAATTAGGCAGACAATTTATGACGTTTCCGTACTTTACCCGGTTGACATACGAGCGTGGAATGGCAAGCGCAGAAAAAACGACCGGGCGACCAAAGCGGGTCGAGCTGCCACAGCTATGGGATGACACGGTATTTCGCAAACGCCTAGCTACGCTGGCCGAGCGCAAAGGTGTGTCCGTCAGGCAGGCCATGAAAGAGATCGGCCTGACGCCGGCCTACGTCTATCGGGGGACCGACGCCCGCACCACCAACTTGCTGATGGTAGTAGCCGACTATTTTAAGGTTTCTCCGAGCTACGTGGCCGGGTGGACCTCGGACCCCGATGTAGAACGCGAACCACATCAGGCCGAGGCTGAGGAACCACATACCCATTCCAACGGCCTGAGCCAGCCTTCCGAGGAAGCCAGCCACCTGATTGAGAAACTGGCTGAAATTTTCAGCCAACAGACGCTCAAGATGCTGTTTATCACGCTGGCCATCACCCGCCCGGACGTTGACCCGAAGGCGCTTGCCGAGCTTGCCTCGATCGACTGGGACGCCATGATCGGCAAAAAGAAATCCGAGAAAAACCCATGATCGAAGACACACGTCAGGCGCTGCTCGTCGAAACCCAGATCGAGCTATACCGCAGGCAGGCTCGGTGGGAGCCGTGGAAAGCTCTGGCGGCGATGATCGCGGCATGCGCGGTGTTTGCCGGCGGCGTGCTCACCGTCGCGAGCTGGTGGCATCCGGCGCCGCAGGCGATAACCGTAAAGATCGAAGGAACGCTGCCCCGCTAATCCGGGAAGTCCATGAAGTGCGTCGGATAGATCTGAATCCGATCGGACTTGTCGAACCAAATCCGCTCCCGATCGGACTCATCGGGCTCATCGGGCCATACTTCGAAGTCACATTCTCCGATCACGCA
>DATLVJ010000171.1:0-19111 GCA_035577585.1 Candidatus Limnocylindrales bacterium | reverse complement strand
TCCTGGTGTTTACGGTATTTGTGCTGCTGACCATGCAGTACGGCTGGACGGATAGCACGCGCATGGTGGTGGGTGCGCCCTTTTCGAAATAGGGAGAAGGGAACCCTTGTTGAGGCGCCGGGAATTGAGGATACTTTCGGAATGAAAGTTGCAAGACTGTTGCTTCCGATTGGCGTGGGGTTGCTGGCCTTAATGATGTTGTTAGCGTCTCGCCCGGCGGCCGCCCAGAGTTGCGCGCTTTGCTATACCCAGGCGGCGTCCTCGGGGAGCCGTATGATTCAGGCCTTGCGAAGCGGAATTTTGATCTTGATCGTCCCTCCAACACTCCTTTCCGTCGGAATGATTTTTGTTTTGTACCGCAAGCGCAATCAGGTCCGAGCGGCTGAAGATGACGCGCCTGATCCCGACAGCTGGTAGCTAAGGCGATTGAAGACTTAGCCGATACTCCCCGAGCCTTAGAACTCGCTTGAATCGTTGACTTGTTCTGCGTGGCCTCATAGCATACCCGTCGATGAAAGATCCTTCGAAGAAGCATAAACTTCCTCACCCGGCGCCACTCGATGCATTGGAGCACGCGCGTCCGGGCGGGATCTCCACCTTTATGCGGTTGCCCCACATCACCGATCCGGAGGAGTTGGATATCGCCCTGGTGGGGATTCCCTACGACGGGGGCACGACGTACCGGGCTGGGGCGAGATTCGGCCCGAGGCAGGTGCGCGACCAATCCGTATTGATCCGGCCGTGGAATCCGGTGCTGGAAATTAACCCGTTTGCGAAATTTCGCATTGCGGACTTCGGAGATTTTCCCGTGAACCCGCTGTCCATCGAAGACACCTTCCGTCGCGTTGAGGAGCACATGGAGCCGCTGATGAAGGCGAGCACGCGATGCGGGGCCGTCGGGGGAGATCATTCGTTGAGTTTGCCGCTGCTGCGCGGGACGGCAAAAAAATACGGGCCGGTGGCCGTGATTCAGTTCGACGCGCACAACGATCTTTGGGACGAATATTTTGGCTGCAAGCTTTCTCATGGCACTCCGTTTCGCCGGGCCATTGAAGAGGGGTTGATCCGCGAGAATAGTTTTCTGCAGGTGGGACTCCGCGGCCAGGTTTACAGCGCCGGCGATTTTGATTTCGCAAAAAAACACAAGATCAGCATGATTACCGCGGAGGAGTTTCACGCCGGTGGCATGAAGGTGTTCCGCGAACATCTGCACACGCTTCACGGCAAACCCGTGTACGTCACGCTGGACATTGATTGTGTGGACCCGGCCTACGCGCCCGGGACCGGGACGCCGCAGGTGGGCGGGTTCACCAGCGCGCAAATGCTGGAGATGATCCGGGCGCTACGCCCATTGAAAATTGTCGGATGCGACTTGGTGGAAGTTTCACCCCCGTACGATAACGGCGGAGTTACTTCGCTGCTGGCGGCGAATCTTTTGTACGAACTGCTGTGTGTCTTTTAGATGGCTCGCCTCGCGCGCAAGCTGAGCTTGTGGAATTATTTCGCGCTGGGTTTTGGAACCATGATCGGCACGGGCTGGGTCATCCTGATGGACGACTGGCTTGGCCGCGGCGGACCTTTGGGCGCGATGCTCGGTTTTCTGATGGGCGGGATTTTGCTGCTGCCCATCGGCTACATTTACGGCCAGTGGGTGCGGCGTTTGCCGGACGCGGCGGGCGAGGCGGCGTATACCGCGCAGGTGTTTCCCCCGTTTGTCAGCTACCTGACCGGCTGGATGATGCTGCTGGCATATTTCATCGTGTGCCCGTGGGAAGCGGTGGCACTGGGAAAGCTGGCTGCCTACATTTTCCCGGGG
This sequence comes from Candidatus Limnocylindrales bacterium, assembly GCA_035577585.1. Lineage (GTDB taxonomy): Bacteria > Acidobacteriota > Terriglobia > Acidiferrales > UBA7541 > Acidiferrum. Next base: position 17,295 of record DATLVJ010000171.1, on the reverse strand, counting down.
CTCGATACGATGGAGCTGTATCGCGTGGCCGGGCACCCGGTGTTTTTGCCGCGGCTGCTGGTTGGGATCGGGCTAACGGCGTTTCTTTCCTACCTTAATTACCGCGGGATTCGGGCCAGCGCGGTGTTTCAGAATTGGGCCACGACGTCCGTGCTGGTGGTATTTGTGTTGCTCGTGCTGATTAGCGCGCACGGCGGCGCTCCAGCGAATTTCAAACCTGTCTTCAGCCACACCCCGCTGATATCCATTTTATTGACCTTGCAGATTGTGCCCTATTTTGTGACCGGATTCGAGTCCGTGCCCAAGGTGGCGGAAGAGGCCCATCCGGGTTTTCCGCCCGGGAATTTTTTTAAGGCCATCGCGATGGCCCTCCTGGTCGGCGCGGGATTTTATGTGTTGGCCGTGGGAGCGGTTTCGTATATTTCGCCGTGGCAGGGCTTGCTGGGCAGGCGGTTCGCCACCGCGATCGCGTTTGAGCAGGGAACGCATGCGGTTTGGCTGGTGCGGTTGATCTTGGGAATTTCACTGGTGGCATTGTTTCAGGTTTTTAATGGAAATTTTGTCGCGGCTTCGCGGTTGTTGTTTGCCTACGGGCGCCGGGGAACGATTGCCCCGGCATTTGCAAAGATTCACGCGGTGAATCTGACGCCGACGGTGGCGATCTTCGCGGTGGCTGGGGGAACGCTGATTGGATTGTTGCTGGGAGATTCGTTGCTGGTGCCGGTGACGGAAGTTGGTTCGATGGCCTCTGCGCTCGGGTGGTTTGCCGCTTGCATTTCTTTTTTCTTCGTGGAGACCCGCGGTGGATTGCGGGCCATTGCCGCGTTGGGAATGACAATCTCGTTGTTGTTGATCCTGATGAAACTGGTGCCCGCGGTTCCGGGACATTTTACCGGGGCAGAGTGGATTGCATTGGGAATTTGGCTGGGAATTGGCCTGCTGTTGCATCGCCGGGCGAAAACGGCCGCTTAAAGCGCGTCGTGTATACTCTCGGAGACGCCTTTGCGGCGCAATTCGGATGATCCCTTATCTTCACCTCGGTCCTTTACAGCTTCCTACATTCGGCTTGATGGTTGCGCTGGCATTGATTACCGCCGCGTACGTCTTGCAGGCGGATTTCGACCGCCGCGGGATGAACGCCGACGCGTTCACTATGATCACCGTCGCCGGCCTTCTTGGCATAATGGGCGCGAAGCTTTATCACTTGCTGGAGTCGCCCGCGGAATTCTTTGCGAACCCGCTTCCTTTATTGTTAAGCCGCTACGGATTCGCGTGGTTTGGGGGATTCCTGGGCGGATTTGGCGCGATGTTGGTAATGGGATGGCGGGCAAAATTGCCTATGTGGAACTTTTTGGATGCGTGCTCGCCTGCCGCTTCTTTTGGCTACGCGATTGGGCGCATCGGCTGCTTTCTTTCCGGCGACGGGGATTATGGCAAGCCGACGTCGCTGCCGTGGGGAATGAGTTTTCCAAACGGTGTGGTGCCGACAACGGATCGCGTGCATCCCGCGCCTTTATATGAATTGCTGATCTGGAGCGCGATTGGATGGCTGCTATGGCGATTGGGCGCGCGGCTTATGAAGGAGCCTCGACACTCCGGCGAAATTTTCTGCTACTACCTGATCCTCACCGGCGTGGCGCGTTTCCTGGTGGAGATTATCCGGATCAATCCGCCCTGGATTCTGGGCATGTCCAACGCGCAAGTAGCCAGCGCCGTCTCCGCGTTCGGTGGTCTGATTCTTTTGATCTTCTTAAGACGCTCTTCCGCGGCAAGTTCGTGAAATAACGAACAACATAAGTACAGGCCGATTCAGTTCTGACGAGCAGCTTCCCAGGCCATTTCGTAGTGGTGTTTCTTCTCCTTCATCCGCGGGGAAGAGGTGAGCCGCGAAAACAGCGAATAGACCATCCATTTGCGCAGGATGCGCACGCGATCCAGAAAATTGACGGCCTTGGCGTGGAACGGCCCGTAAAATTTGTTCAGGTACAGGTATCTGTTCTGGTAAAAGGCGGAAACTGAATTTGCTGATCCGGATTTGCCGCCGAGGTGCATGATGTTCGCGGCGGGAATGATGTAGCACCCTACGCCGCTGTTTTTCAGGGTGTGCGCCAGCGCCGTATCCTCGTAGAAAAGGAAAAAATCCTTGTCAAAAAGCGCCGGTGACGGAATTACGGATCTCCGGATCAGGAAAAAGGCCCCCATCACTCCGTCCACTTTCACCGGGGCGGTTGCGCGTGCGATTCTCCGCTTCTCCTGGCTGGCAAGCAGCTTGGCAAACCAGTTGGCATAAAACGCGAAAAGCGAAGTTTTGAACACCTTCCCCTGGTCGCGGCCATCTCCGTAGCTGATCCGCGGGGCGCAGAGCCCCGCATCGGGCCGCTCTTCCAGAAAATGCCACAGCTTGACCAGCGCGTCGCGGTTGAGGATCAGGTCCGTATTCATTACACAGACGTACTTGCTGCTGGTTCCGCCAACTCCCCCGTTCATGCCGCGGCCGTAGCCGAGATTTTCGCCGGTCTGTAAATATTCGACGTCTGGGTGGGATTCCAGGAATTCTTGGGAACCATCCGTGGAATGGTTGTCCACCACGGTGAACGTGAACGTGAATGGAACGTCCAGGCTGCTGAAGAACTCCGCCAGATGCTTCACCCAATCCAGCGTATTGTAATTGACCGTGATGAATGCGATGTCTACTGGCATGGAGAGCGCACCGCCCGCGGAAGTACTTGCCTCTTGGCGGAGTTAGGTTATCCGCGTAATTCCTGCCAGTCCGTCAAAGCCTGTATCAAAACTGAGAATCCGATCGATTCCATGTTGCTGCATTACTGCAAGATGCACCGCGTCTCGGGCAGATAGCTGCGGATAACCCAACACAATTTGTTTCGCCTCGACCACTGTTTCCTGATCCACAGCCAGGACTGCATCGACCAACGCGAGCAGGATATCAAATGCCGGTTGAATCGTATCGCGCCGGTTAATCGAAGTATAGCGATGTAGGATTTCCTGAAGCACCTCTGCGTCTGTCACCAGCCGCTGGCGATCCATGATGGCTTTTTCGAGAAGCCTCTGAGCTTCCACCTTGTTTGGGTGAGAAGCGCCCACGATGTACATCGGAACATTCGAGTCGATTAGAATCACGGCTTGTGGCCGCTTTGGTAGCCCTGTTCAATTTCGGCCAGCATCTGCTCGATATCGGCCGTGGGATATTCGAGCTTCGCAGCGGCTCGAAGCGCTTCGAGTTTCTTGCTTACATCGCCCAGGGGTTCCTCCCGCTTAGCTGCGTGCAGGGCCTGACGGACCCATTGGGCCACGGACATGCGCCGCGAGCGGGCAATCCGCTGAATCTCACGATATTCGGGATCCTGAAGCAGGACCTGGAGTCGCTTACTCATGCGATGAGTCTATCTGACTCATTCCGATGAGTCAAGGTTACTCGAGCATTTGGCGGAGGACGTATTGCAGGATTCCCCCGTGCTGGTAGTAGGAGACCTCTTCGGGAGTATCCACGCGGACGAGCGCGGTGATGGTTTTTACACCGCCGTCCGCGGATTTGGCTTTCACTGTCACATTTTTACGCGGCGTAAGCGAAGCTACGCCTTCGACATCGAACACTTCATGGCCGGTCAACCCGAGCGATTCGCGACTCTCACCGGCTTTGTATTCCAGCGGCAGGACGCCCATGCCCACAAGGTTGCTGCGGTGGATGCGCTCGTAGCTTTCCGCCAGGACCGCGCGGACACCCAGGAGGCGCGTGCCTTTAGCCGCCCAGTCGCGTGAAGAACCGGAGCCATATTCTTTTCCGGCGAGAACAAAAAGGGGCACTCCGTCTTCGCGGTATTTCACAGCCGCATCGTAGATGAACATTTTTTCGCCGCCCGGAAGATGGAGCGTCCAACTGCCTTCGGTGCCGGGCGCAAGCTGATTGCGCAGACGAATGTTGGCGAAAGTTCCGCGCATCATCACTTCATGATTCCCGCGGCGCGCACCGTAGGAATTAAACTCGTTCGGCTTCACGCCCTTGGCAACGAGATATTTACCGGCGGGCGAATCGACGGCGATGGAGCCGGCGGGAGAAATATGGTCCGTCGTCACGCTGTCGCCAAGCACCGCCAGAACGCGGGCGCCGTGGATGTCGGCAAGCGGTCCGGGCAGTTTGGGCATGTTTTCGAAATACGGCGGCAATTTAATATAAGTTGAGTTCGCTTCCCACTTGTAGAGATCGCCTTCGGGAACAGGCATTGCTTTCCAGCGGGCGTCGCCTTCGAAAACTTCGCTGTATTCCTTACGATATTGTTCCGTGGAAACTGCGGCGCGAACGGTGGATTCCACTTCCTGCGGCGTGGGCCAGATTTCGCGCAGATAGACGGGCTTTCCGGCCTTGTCGGTGCCGAGTGGCTCGGTGGTGAGGTCCAGGTCCATGCGTCCGGCGAGTGCGTAAGCGACGACCAGCGGCGGCGAAGCAAGATAGTTGGCGCGCACCAGCGGATGGATGCGGCCCTCGAAATTACGATTGCCGCTGAGCACCGCAACCGCGACGAGATTATTGTCCTTGATGGCGGCGCCGATGGATTCGGGCAGCGGTCCGCTGTTGCCGATGCAGGTCGTGCAGCCGTAACCCACAAGATTGAATTTCAATTTGTCGAGATATTGGGTCAAACCCGCCGCTAGCAGGTAATCGGTGACCACCTTGGAGCCCGGAGCGAGGCTGGTTTTCACCCAGGGTTTTATGTCCAGGCCGCGTTCGACGGCCTTTTTGGCGAGTAGGCCCGCCCCAAGCATGAGCGACGGATTCGACGTGTTCGTGCAACTGGTGATGGCGGCAATCACAACGGCGCCGCTCGAAAGATCAAACGTGTCCCCGTTATTCTTGACGTGTACGTGCTTTGCGGAAGCGCCTTCCACGACTTTGACGAACGAAGCCTTGGCATTTTTAAGGGCAACGCGATCCTGAGGGCGCTTTGGACCGGCGACCGTAGGTTCGACACTCGCGAGATCGAGTTCCAATTTGTCGCTGAACGCGGGCTCGGGCGTGGAGTCCGTGCGGAACAGCATCTGCTCCTTGCAATAGGCTTCGACGAGTGCGATCTGTTCGTGCGAACGGGCTGTGAAGTGAAGATAAGCGAGCGTTTCGTTGTCCACGGGGAAAAAGCCCATGGTGGCGCCGTATTCGGGAGCCATGTTGGCGATGGTGGCGCGGTCGGGAACGCTCAGCGTGGAAAGCCCGGAGCCATAGAATTCAACAAATTTGCCAACGACGCCTTTCTTCCGGAGCATCTCCGTAACCGTGAGGACGAGATCCGTGGCAGTGGTGCCTTCCGGCAAGCGGCCGTGCAGCTTGAAGCCCACGACTTCCGGCACGAGCATCGACAGCGGCTGGCCGAGCATCGCTGCTTCGGCTTCGATGCCGCCGACGCCCCAGCCAAAGACGCCGAGAGAATTGACCATGGTGGTGTGCGAATCGGTGCCGACAAGCGAATCGGGATACGCTTCGACGCGATTGCCGTTGGGCATAGCGCAGACGACGCGCGCGAGATATTCGATATTCACCTGGTGGCAGATGCCGGTGTCCGGCGGAACAACTTTGAAGTTGCGGAACGCTTTTGCGCCCCAGCGAAGGAATGCGTAGCGCTCGACGTTGCGTTGAAATTCGAGTTCGGCGTTTAAGCCAAACGCGTTAGTCGAGCCGAAATTGTCCACCTGCACGGAGTGATCGATCACCAGTTCCGCGGGAAAGAGCGGATTGATGCGCTTCGGATTGCCGCCCATTCTCTGGACTGCTTCGCGCATCGCGGCAAGATCCACAACCGCGGGAACACCCGTGAAATCCTGCAGAAGAACGCGCGCGGGCATGAAGGCAATTTCTTTTTGCGAGCCGTTGGGAGTCCATTTGGCAAGCGCGGCGATGTCGTCTTTGCGGACAAAGCGTCCGTCTTCACAGCGGAGGAGATTTTCGAGCAGGATGCGCAGCGAAAAGGGAAGCTTGGAGAGATGGCTGATTCCCTTCGTTTCCAGGGTTTCGAGGCGGTGAATTTCAAAGGATTGCGCGCCAACATTCAGTTTGTCCCGGGTACCGAAGGAATTGGCAGCGGAGATCGTCATACTGAAGGTCCTTTCCAACTGGCTAGAGCCTTCTATCATAACCGAAAACGCGGCGTGGCGCGGAGACGGTATAATGAGGCCTTGTGAAGATTCTGCTGATTTCGACGTATGAACTGGGAAGGCAGCCGTTTGGGCTGGCTTCGCCGGCGGCGTGGCTGCGGAAGCGCGGGCACGCAGTGACGTGCTTGGATCTTTCCCGCCAATCGCTCAACGAAAAGGCGGTGCGCGAAGCCGGGTTGATTGCGTTTTATGTACCGATGCATACGGCAACTCGGCTGACGCTGGAATTGCTGGAACCGATTCGCACGAGCAATCCCGCGGCGCATTTGTGCGCTTATGGATTATATGCTCCGCTGGCTGCGGAAACACTGCGCGCGCAAGGGGTGAAGAGCCTGTTCGGCGGAGAATTTGAGCAGGAGCTTGTGGATCTGGCGGAAAATCTTTCCGGAAAAGCCGCGCTCCCGAAGAATCATGCAACGAGTTCGAATGTTTCGCTGGCCCGGCTGCGATTTGTGACCCCTGATCGCTCGGATCTTTCAGCGCTGAAGAATTATGCGCATCTGGTGATGCCGGAGGGAGAGCACAAGCTAGTCGGATACACAGAGGCTTCGCGCGGGTGCAAGCATTTGTGCCGGCACTGCCCGATTGTTCCCGTTTACAACGGCGTGTTCCGGATTGTGGACCGCGAAGTCGTTCTATCGGACATACGCCAGCAGGTGAAGGCGGGCGCGCAGCATATTACGTTTGGCGATCCGGACTTTTTTAACGGTGTGGGCCATGCCGTGCCCCTGGTGGAAGCGCTGCACCGCGAATTTCCAGAACTGACCTATGACGTAACGATCAAGGTGGAGCACCTTCGAAAGAACGCGGAATTGCTAAAGACGCTGCGGGACACCGGCTGCCTGTTCATTATTTCGGCGGTGGAGTCTCTCGACGATCGGATTTTGGAGAAGCTGCAGAAGGGCCATAGCCGCGAAGATTTTTTCAGAGTGGTGGAGGAGTGCCGGCGAGTGGGAATCACGTTGCAGCCCACGTTTGTGCCGTTCACGCCGTGGACTACGTTCGAAAATTATCTGGACCTGCTGGAACAATTGCGCCGCCTGGAATTGATTGGAGCAGTGGCCCCGATTCAACTGGCGATACGCCTGTTGATCACCGCGGGTTCGCGGCTGCTGGAACTTGAGGATGTGAGCGAGCGAATCGGCGCGTTCGATGCGAAGTCATTGATCTATCCGTGGGCGCACTCTCTTCCCGGGATTGATCGATTGTGTGAAGAGTTGCAGGACATTGTTTCGTCCGCCGACAAACTAAAACTGGGGCGAGCAGCGATCTTCGAAAAGATCTGGCGCGCCACAAACCGCGCCGCCGAACGGCATATCGAAGAGAAGGACCTGTTGATTCCGGCAGCGGTGTCCAGCGTCCCATACCTAAACGAGCCCTGGTATTGTTGAGCGGAGCCTACGCGGGACCAGTTGGTCCCCATCGCAAAAGCCAAGGAAGCAGTTCGTCAGGCGGAATCTTTTTTATGAGAGTTGCGGAATGAACTCCCCAAAGCTTCGCCCAAGAATCCTAGTGTTCACGGGGAAGCTCGGCTACCAGACCCGGGCGTTCGATGCGGCCGCGAAAAAGCTGGATGTCGAGCTGGTATTTGTAACCGACCGATGCCACCAGTTGGCAGACCCGTGGCACGATCGCGCGCTGCCCGTTCGATTTGAAGCGCCGGAAGAAGCGGCTTATGCCGTGATGCAGGCGCAGGCCGGTCAACGCGTGGATGGCGTGCTGGCCCTGGGCGACCGGCCGACGCTAGCGGCCGCTTACGTCGCCCGGGGCCTCGGGATTGCCCACAATCATCCTGCCAGCGTGGAGGCTTGCCGAAGCAAACTTCGTTTAAGGGAAGTATTTCGTGATGCGGGCCTGCCGACGCCATGGTTCCGAAGCCTTCCGCTGCAGGCGATTCCGGAGCCAGCCCTGATGGGCATCACTTATCCTTGCGTGTTGAAACCGATTTCGCTCTCCGCGAGCCAGGGCGTGGTTCGAGTGAACAATCGTGCAGAGTTTCTTGCGGGCGCCAGCCGATTGAAACGACTGCTTGAGTCAGCGGAAATCCAAGCGACGGGCCAACCGAATCTCGATCGGATGATTGTGGAAGAGTACCTGCCGGGCAGGGAAGTGGCGGTCGAAGGTCTGTTGAAGGATGGAGGATTGCGCGTGCTGGCGATTTTCGACAAGCCGGATCCGCTGGAAGGGCCATACTTTGAGGAAACCATTTACGTCACGCCCTCGCGCCTAGCCGCCGCGGAACAGGAACTGGTCAAACAGTGCTTCACGGATGCGGCGCGAGCGCTGGGGCTTACTCATGGACCCATACACGGAGAGTTTCGGTTAAACGATCGCGGCGTGTGGCCGATTGAAGTTGCCGCGCGGCCGATCGGCGGTTTGTGCGCACGGGCGTTGCGTTTCCAACTGGAAAATGAAATCGAGCCGGTCGGGCTGGAAGAATTATTACTGCGGCACGCGCTTGGACTGCCCGGTTGGGATGCCCCGCGAGAAACGGCAGCTTCCGGTGTACTGATGATTCCTGTTCCGGAAAGTGGAATTCTGGAAAAGGTCGAAGGTGCGGAAGAGGCGCGGGCGGTGCCGGGCGTGACGCAACTCGAAATTACCGCTCGCTGGCGGGATTACATTGCGGCGTGGCCGGAAGGATCGAGTTACCTGGGATTCTTGTTCGCAAGAAGCGAGACGTCCGCCGAGGTGGAGTGCGCGCTCCGCGAAGGCCATGCAAAGCTGAATTTCAAACTTACTCCGCGGCTCCCGGTGGAACATCCGGTAACAGGGAAGGTCTAGCGTCAGCCTTTTGCTTTGGGGGGAACGTAACCTTCGGGGAGCTTTGCGCCATCGCCAAAGAAAAACTGCTCCATCTGCTCTTCCATAATTTTCTGAGAGTTCGGATCGATGGGATTCAGGCGATATTCGTTCATCAGCATCTTGGAATATTCAACCCACAGCTTCCAGGCTTCCTTGGAGACATTTTCATACACGCGTTTGCCGATTTCGCCGCGCCAGGGCACTCGATCCAGCCCCGGCATCTCTTTGCCGAACTTCACGCAATGAACCATGCGTGTGCCGGGCTTGGCCGGCTCACTGGGAGCGGGCGCCGGTCCGCAAGAATCGTCTGCCATTTTGGTTCCCCCCGAAGCAGCTATTGTCCTTCACGGCGCAGGTTGTTGCAAGTTGGGGGAATCGCGGTTACTCTACCGCCACTGGTGAGGTAGAGACTTCTAATCCAGTTTCGTCCCACTCCTCTCCTTCTCATCCGGCATTTTCCAGAACAAGCTGTATCCAGCAGGGCTGAGTGAATCGTGTAGTGCACCGTGGAATGAAATAGCGATGGACATGACCGGGTGGCCTGTCTTTAGCGGCGAACTGCTGGAAGTTTACGAGCAAGAGTTGCAAACGATTCGCGACCAGGAGCTGCTCAAGCGCCTGTGGTCGCGCGATGAAACGCTTTGGCCTGGCGCGAGCCTGGCAAGCGGGAATGTGCGGGCGAGCCTCGAATTTCTTCAAATTCCCGAGAAATTGCCGCAAATCTTGGAGCGGATTCTAACGGCGGAGACCGCCGCTCGTGCAGAAGGCCTGACGGACCGGGTTCTGATCGCGTTTGAGAATGCGCATCTTCTCTGCGAGACTCTGCTTAATATTTATCCGCTGGCTCCTCCCCTGCGGTGCCTGGTTATGGACAGCTCACATCCGGCTGGAATCCGGCGGATCGAGGCGCAACTCGACATCGAAAAAACGTTGTTCCTTCTGGTGAGTAAGGCCGGCTATCGCCTGGGAGACCACGCTCTGTTTCTGTATTTTCTGAAGGCCGTTCAAAGCAGGGTCTCCTCCGCTCCCGCTCGTCATTTCGTCGCCGAAACTGAGCCTAACTCCTTTTTGGCGACGGTTGCCGGGCAGTACGGGTTTCGATTTGTGTTGGAACTTCCGTCCGCCATTCCCACTCTGTACTGCTCGTTGGTGGATATCGCGGCGCTGCTGGTGGCGCTTGCGGATGTGGAGCTTGAGGTAATCCGGGTCGCATCCCGGGAGTTGAAAAAGTCGCATTCAGAGCCCGCTTCAAACGGAATAAACCTGGCGTGCGAGCTGGCGGCATTCCTGAGTGCATCGGCAACGCGAAGGAGAAAGTTCATCGTTTTTCTTGCCTCAAAAAAGCTGGCTCCATTTGCTGATTCGCTTTGCCGGCTGGTAGGGGGAAGCTTGGGAAAAGGCGAGTCTGGACTGTATCCAGTCGCAGAGACGATTCCATGCCGGTTCGATGTATATGAGGGCAAATCGAGCTTTGTGATTCTGAAGCATGCGGAAGAATCAGAACCCTTTTGCGAGCGGGCTGCATCTGAATTGCGGAGCCGGGGCATCTCCTTCGTGGAAATCACGGTGAAAGATCCACTGGACCTCCTTCGAGAGGTGTTCCTATGGCAGATTGTAACGGTCGTTGCGGGTGCGAGGATTGGCCTCAACCCATTCGATGCCGCCGAGGTACGGCTTCCGAAGACGCTGACGGCGGAATTATTGAATAATTATTCGGCCCACAATGACACGTTGAAACGCCGGCCCCGAATTCAGGAGGCCGGCATTCAGATGTTTGCAGAGGCTCGGGCACGCTACGAGATATCGCAGCTGAACCTCGTGGAATGCCTGATCTCTTTCTTTCACCACCGTCAGCGAGCGGAATACCTCGGGTTGTACGTTTTTCTGGAACCGGAAGAAATGGTGCGGACCGCATTTCAGAAATTGCGCGAACAGCTTTCGCAAGCTCTCGGCTTGCCGGTGCTGCTCGGCTGGGGACCCCGCTCTCTGGATACCTACGGCTACCTGTTGCGCGTGGGCGCTCCGGCGGGGCTTCATCTTATGATTACCGCGGACGAGAAGGAAGATGTGGCCATTCCGGGGACCAATTACTCATTCGGGCAGTTGTATCGCGCGCTGGCGCTTGGACAATTTGAAGCATTGTCGGCGGGAGCAGGGCTGGCATTGCGATTGCATCTGGCTTCGGTGGCCCCCGAGAGCCTTTCGCAGCTGCAAAACCTGGTGCAACAAGCGCTCCGGCGGATGTCGGGCTGAGAATTTTTAGAGCTTTCTTCCCGGTCTTTCTTTTGATATTTCTCAAGGGCTTTCCTGGAGGCGCTGTCTTGCCAAACATCACGACCGTGTTTTGGGACATCGGCGGGGTAGTTCTAACGAACGGGTGGGACCACAATTCCCGGATGGAGGCCGTAAAGACCTTTCAGTTGGACGGGGAAGAGTTCCGGGAGCGGCATGATTTGTCGTTTCCCGCCTTCGATGCGGGACAGATCACGCTCGACCAGTATCTGGACAGGACTCTGTTTTACAGACCGCGAGCTTTCACCCGCGAGGAATTTACCGGATTCATGTTCGCCCAGTCGAAGGAGTATCCGGAGACGCGGCAACTCCTTCGCCAAGTGGCACGTATCGGAAAGTATTTTGTAGCATCCATTAATAATGAACCGCTGGAGCTGAATAACTATCGAATCGAAGCGTTTGGACTTCGCGAGGATTTTCAGGTTTTTTTCAGCTCCTGTTACCTGCACGCCCGGAAGCCGGAGGAACAGATCTTCCGGATCGCGCTGGAAGTTTCGCAGCGCCCGGCCGATAAATGCGCGTTCATTGACGACCGCTCGCTGAATCTGGAAAACCCCCGGCGGTTGGGGATGCACGTGATTCATCATAAGAATGCGGCGCAAACCCGGGCCGAACTGAAAGCCCTCGGGATTGCGGTATAGTCGAAAAGCCATGCAAATGAGCATGGCGGGGCCGAATACCACGGAGGAAGTGCATGCCTGAACAAGAAAAACGCTCAAGCTCAATCTACGGAACAACCGCGGATCCTTGTACTGTGATCCTGTTTGGTGCCTCGGGCGATCTGGCCAAGCGCAAGGTGATTCCGGCGATGTATGACCTGGCGCAGCACAATTCCCTCGGGGAGCGCTATGCCATCGTAGGATTTGCGCGCACTCCGATGACGGATGATTCGTTCCGTACCACGATTGGAGAGGCTGCCAAGACCATTTCCGAGGTCGGGCCGATTGAGCCCGCCAAATGGAATGATTTTTCTTCCAACCTTTATTATTCGGCGGGCGAGTACGGAAACCCGGATTCCTATACCCAGCTTGCAAAGCGCTTGACGGAAATTGACGCCGAAAAAAAACTTGGAGGAAATCGGCTGTTTTATCTATCCACGCCGCCGGAAGTGTATAAGGACATTGTGGAGCAGTTGGGGCGTGCGGGACTGGCGCGGCCCACGAATCCCAATTCCTGGGTGCGCATCATTATTGAGAAGCCGTTTGGCCGCGATCTGGCCTCGGCAAAAGAACTAAATAAGATTGTGCTGAACGTTTTTGAAGAAAAGCAGGTCTATCGAATCGATCATTACCTGGGGAAAGACACGGTTCAGAACCTGCTGGTGTTGCGGTTCGGGAACGGCATCTTTGAGCCGCTGTGGAACCGCAATTATGTGGATCACGTCCAGATTACCGCTGGCGAAACACTGGGAGTCGAGCGGCGCGGCGGCTTTTATGAAACCGCCGGCGCGCTGCGGGACATGATCCAGAGCCACGTGTTGCAACTGACGTCGTTGATGGCCGTGGAGCCGCCGGCTTCGTTTGATGCAACGGCGGTGCGCAACGAAAAGCTGAAAATCCTGCAATCAATTCGCCCCTACAACCTCCAAATGGTGGCGCAATCCGTGGTCCGCGGGCAGTATGCGCCGGGAAACTCCGATGGCAAGAAGCTGGCCGGATACCGGGATGAACCGGGTGTGAGTCCCAATTCGCGCACGGAAACGTTTGTAGGCATGCGCGTGTTGATCGACAACTGGCGTTGGGCGGGAGTTCCGTTCTACCTGCGCACGGGGAAGCGGCTTGCGAAGCGCACCACGGAAATCATGATCCAATTTCGCTGCGCGCCGCACCTCGTCTTCCGCGACCGAGATATTGAGCCCAACCGCCTGGTGCTGAACATTCAACCCGATGAAGGAATCTCCGTTTCCTTTGGGGCAAAGCGGCCAGGGACGGAAATGAGTATCGGCAATGTGACCATGAATTTCAGCTACCGCGAAGCATTCGGCGGAACATCGAGGAGCGCGTACGCAACCCTGGTGAACGACTGCTTGCGCGGTGACGCCACGCTGTTTGACCGCGGCGACTCGGTGGAGGCGGCCTGGTCGATCGTAGATCCCATCCTGGACGTATGGAGCGCCGCCAGGACGGGAACTGTGCCGACGTACGCGGCCGGCACATGGGGACCGAAAGAGTCCGACCAATTGCTGGAACGCGACGGCAGACAGTGGTATAACCCTTAAAACGGTTTAATGAAGAGATTTTGAGGGAGGCACGGTGATACTTGCGGGCGACGTGGGTGGCACGAAGTGCAACATCGCGCTGTTTGCGGAGAAAAATGGAAAGCTGCACGTCGTCTTCAAGCAGCGATTCGCCAGCAAGGATTTTGCCAAATTTGACTTGATCATCAAGGAATTCACTCACCAGGCCGCTCCCCACCTTACCGATGAAAAAGTTCGTGCCGCGGGATTTGGCGTGGCCGGGCCGGTCATTAATAACCGCATTCATGCCACAAACCTCCCCTGGGTCATTGACGCGGACAGCCTGTCCCGGGAACTCGGGGTCAAAACGATAGCTCTGATGAATGATCTCGGCGCGACAGGTCACAGCCTGGACCATCTGCCCGCCGAGGATTTTGTCGTGCTGAATCAAGGCGCGCCGGTGCAGGGAGCGACGCGCGCACTATTGGGCGCGGGAACAGGCCTGGGGCAATCCATCCTGTTTTGGGACGGCAACCGGTATCGCGTGGTGCCCAGCGAAGGCGGCCATTCGGATTTTGCGCCGCACACCGACGAGCAGATCGAACTGCTGAAGTTCATGCGCAAACGTTACCCGCAGGTCAGTTGGGAGTTGATTCTCTCTGGCCGGGGATTCCGCACCCTCCATGAGTTTCTTTCCCCCACTGTGAAGCACCCTGTCTTCGACGATCCCGATGCCGATCCGGCGCCCTTTATCACCAAGTCCGGACTTTCGAAGGAATGCCCGATTTGTGTGCAGACACTGGATCTTTGGACGGCGATTTACGGATCAGAGGCGGGGAATCTCGCGCTAAAGGTGCTGGCGCTGGGGGGCGTCTACGTCGCCGGCGGGATTGCGGTAAAAATTCTGCCGAAAATGCAGGACGGCACTTTTTTCAAAGCGTTCCGCGACAAATGGCATTTTACCGATATGCTCAGCAACGTCCCTGTCTCCGTGGTGCTGAATGAAAATGCTCCGCTAATCGGCGCGGCGTACGAAGCGCTGGCAACGCTCGGCCGATAGCGCCTCTCGCTCACTCCTCTACCCCGCATTCTTTGGTACACTGAATTGTCATTCGCCCGGTTCGCCCGAGCGCCATCCTTCATATCGCAAGCCCTGCCGCACGCCACCGCGCGGGCGGAGGCACGGAGAAGTCTCATGAGTACCCCCGTCACATCGCAAGTCATCGACGTTCAGAACTATTTCGGTGGCGCCTGGCATAAATCTTCGGCTTCTGAATACTCCAACGTCGTCAATCCAGCGACGGGAGAAGTAATCGGGCGCACACCGCTCTGTTCGAAGGCCGAGGTGGAGACGGTGGTGCAGGCCGCTGCGGCGGCTTTTCCCGCGTGGCGCAGGACGCCGGCCGGGGAGCGCATTCAATATCTTTTCAAACTGAAGAACCTGCTGGAAGAGCACATCGACGAGCTTTCGAGGCTGATCACTTTGGAGAATGGCAAGACTTTTGCCGAAGCGAAAGCCGAATGGCGCCGCGGCATCGAAAATGTGGAAGTCGCCTGCGGCATTCCCGTGATGATGCAGGGCTACAACCTGGAGGATATTACCCCCGGCGTGGATGAAACGCTGATCCGGCAACCGCTGGGCGTTGTGGCCGCGATTGTGGCATTCAATTTCCCGGCCATGATTCCGTTCTGGTTTCTCCCTTACGCCATTGCATGTGGCAACACCTTTGTGTTGAAGCCGAGCGAGCGTGTGCCATTGACCATGCAACGCACTATGGAGCTTATCGAAAAGACCGGACTGCCCAAGGGAGTGATCAACACGATTAATGGCGGCCGGGAAGTGGCTGACGCGCTGTGCGATCATCCGGCGGTACGGGCCATCAGCTTTGTGGGTTCGACGCCAGTGGCCAAGCATATCTACCAGCGTTCGGCGGCGGCCGGGAAGCGGATGCAGTGCCAGGGCGGCGCGAAGAATCATGTGATCGTGTTGCCGGATGCGGATATGGATCTGGCGAAGCAGATTATCAGCGACTCCGCGTTTGGCTGCGCGGGCCAGCGGTGCCTGGCGGTTTCCGTCGCCGTGACGATCGGCGAAGCGCAGAAAACATTTCGCGATGCGATTGCGGAAGCGGCTTCTTCGATCAAGGTCGGGTTCGGGCTCGACGCCGGCGTCCAGATGGGGCCGGTGATTTCACCCGCCAGCAAGCAACGCATCGAAGGCCTGATCGCGAGGGGCGTATCGGATGGCGCGAAACCGGTGGTCGACGGACGCAATCCGAAAGTGGCCAGTTATGAAGGTGGAAATTTCCTGAAGCCCACGGTGCTGGACGGCGTGCCGGCTACGAGTTCGCTGGCGGACACTGAGATTTTCGGGCCGGTGTTGAGCCTAATTCACGCCAATACCATTGATGAGGCCATCGAATTTATCCGCAAGAGCCCGTATGGCAACCAGGCGTCCCTCTTCACGACCAGCGGCGCGGCGGCGCGAAAATTCCGTTACGAAGCGCCGGCCGGAAATATCGGCATCAATATCGGCGTCGCGGCGCCGATGGCTTCCTTCCCGTTCAGCGGGTGGAAAGAAAGCTTCTTCGGCATACTGCATGCGCAGGGCAAGGACGCGGTGGAGTTCTACACGGAATCGAAGATCGTGGTCGAACGCTGGTCGCGGCAGGAAACGCGCAAGTTCTAACAGGTCGCGTCTTCGCCTCAGACGATGACCACCAAACCTATCAACCTCGGGATGAATGACCGGGTGGAGTGCGCGGAAACGCTGCCCTCGCGCTTTTACATCGAGCCCGCCATTCTCGCGCTTGAAAAAGAGCGTATTTTTCGCCGCACATGGCAACTTGTTGGAACGCTGAGCCACGCTTGCGGGGAAGCAGACGGTGCAAGGCGCACGATTGCCGACCCCGGAGCATTTTTCACCGTCGACGTCGTCGGCGAACCGGTCGTTGTGGTGCGCGACAGCGCCGGGACGCTGCGCGCTTTCAGCAATGTTTGCCGGCACCGCGCGGGTCCGATCGCACAGGGATCGGGCTGCCGCAATGTATTCAACTGTGGCTATCACGGGTGGACCTACACGCTGGACGGGCGGCTGATCGGCACGCCGGAAGTGGACGGCATGGAGTTTTTCGACCGCTCCACGATGGGCATGATTCCGCTGCGCTGCGAAACGTGGGAGCAGTTCATTTTCGTCAACTTCGACCTTGCCGCGCCGCCGCTCTCCGCTTTTCTTGAAAATATTCCGCAGCAAGCAGCCGGTTTTGAATTCAAAGGCATCGGGCTGGTAGAGCGCCGCGATTATTACGTGAACTGCAATTGGAAAGTGTACGTGGACAACTATCTCGAGGGATATCACATTCCCATCGTGCATCCAGGATTGATGAAGGAAATTGATTACCCGCGTTACCGCACGGAGGTACTCCGCTATTCGTCGCAGCAATTGGGACCGGTGAAAGAACTCAAGCCCGGAGAGACTGGCGACCGTGTTTATCCGCCGGGTCCCGGATTGAAGGAAGCGCTCTATTTCTGGGTTTTCCCGAACCTGATGCTGAATATTTACCCGGACAATATTCAGACGAACGTGATCGTCCCGCTGGGGCACGATCGGACGCTGACCATTTTCGAGTGGTACGTCCACGACGCGCATTCGGAAAAGGCGCGGGAGCGGATGCGGAAGACCATCAGTTTCAGCGAGATCGTGCAGCAAGAAGACATTCACATTTGCGAAGCGGTTCAGCGTGGGTTGCAGTCTTCCACCTATGACCGCGGGCGCTATTCGGTGAAACGGGAAAACGGCGTCCATCACTTTCACATGCTGCTCAGCGAGTTCCTCCAATCCACGTAACGATTCCGGCGTCGCT